>NZ_JBAQZB010000079.1:0-30650 GCF_049790535.1 Legionella sp. | reverse complement strand
GTAGCAGACTCTATGTAAGGTGAAGTGCTGGCAGAACCTAAGACTCCTGCTAAAGTTGATGCTGCAGCATCAGCAGTTAAACTGTAACTAAGACGTTTGGTGTAATCTTCTTGTTGTTTGAAGACAGTAGGATTAAGTAAGCCAATTAATGTTCCTGTTGCATCAAAAATTGCTATTAAAAAAAAAGTAATCATTGCTTTTAATGCTGTGACATTGGTAAGGTCTGAAAAATCGAGTTTTAGAAAAGTAGGTTCTAATGAGGGTGGAATTCCCCATAATCCTTGCCACGAAGTCATTCCTAATAGTAAGCTGATGGCACTGATACTGAGTATGCCAAGGATAATTGCTCCAGGAATTTTATAATAATCAAATGCTAATATGAGTAAAAATCCTAAGAAAAATAAGCCAGTTTCTGGTCTTTTAATATCACCAAGCCTCATTAAAGTATGAGTGTCATCAATGATGATTTGATTCGTTTGTAGGGCAATTAAAGCAATTAATAAACTAATACCGATTAAAATTGCAATTTGCAAATTATAAGGAATTGCTTCTATTAACAATCGCCTCATTCCCGTTAATGTTACTAAAAAAAACAATAATCCCGAAATAAAAACCATTGCTAAAGCATGTTGCCAATCAATCCCCATTCCTTGAACGACGCTGTATGAAAAATAAATATTTAATGCCATACCAGGAGCTACCCCAATAGGCGTATTAGCCATAATACCTGTTAAAGCACAGGCAAAAGCAGTGACGAGACAGGTAGCAGTAAATACAGCGCCTTGGTCCATACCCGCATCATGTAAGATAGTGGGGTTAACGAACGCTATATAAACCATGGTTAAAAAGGTTGTAACACCTGCCAGAATTTCTGTTCTTAAAGTAGTTCCTCTCAGGAAATAGGATTTTAAACGATTCATGATATAAGAATATCCCTATTTTATTGATTTTAAATAAGAACTTCCTGTAAAAAATTAGTCATTGCCAACCAAGAGCGCTTAGCAGCAACTGCATTATAAATAAGACCGAGTTGAGTATCATGAGCATTTGGATTAGTAAATGCGTGTTGCACAAGGCCATACACATGCAGTTGCCAATCTACTTTTTCCTCAGTCATTTCCTGACAAAATGCGTTGGCTACTTCTGGCTTGACCATAGGATCATCATAACCGTGTAAAGCTAAAATCTTAGCTTTAATTGCTTCTGTCTTCATTGTTCCCGGTTTATTTAATAAACCATGGAAACTTACTACACCTTTAATTTCTGCACCCGATCGTGCTAATTCCAGAGCGCACAGACCACCAAAACAAAATCCGATGATAGCAATGCGCTGACTATCTACCTCGGGCATGGTACTAACTGCATCAAAAGCAGCTCTCACTCGTTGGCGAAGTAACTCTTGATTCGAAACTAAAGGATGTATTAACGCTGATTTTTCTTCTGTAGTGCTCCCCAAACGCGCCTGGCCAAACATATCTAATGCAAAACCAACATAACCCATTTCAGCAAGCATTGTTGCTTTCTGACAAGCAAAGTCATTCCGCCCTGACCAATCATGGGCGACTATCACTGCCGGACGGCACTTTTTATTTTCATCATAAGCTAAAAAACCGTGTAATTCTTGCTCACGCTGCTTATAAATATAATTTGAAGTATGCATTTGCTATCCTTAACACCAATTATCACCATAGTCTAAATTAATTAGGAGAAATGTCTAGAATTTAAAGTTAATTAGCTAACTGATTAACTGCTGTTCAAATTAAGATGGAATACCCTTATTTGCGATCGGTGCTTTAACAGCATGCGGACTCCACATTACAAAAATTGGTCTAAACTAAAAATAAAAACTAGGGATTAACATCATGATAACCACCTCTTTAGCTCGCATAAAAGATATACTTCATGCTCAATTTTGTTATCAAGTATTTATTACTCCTATTCATTTTCCAATCGAAAAAGAATACCGAAATTTTGCAAAATTAGCCTGTGAATGGATGAAAGATGAACGCACCGAAGTAATTCATGAAGAGCAGCCTCGACATTATGTATTACATCATTTCATTCCACAAAATAATGGAAACGGCAAAAAAATTCTTATTGCTCATGGTTGGATGTCGCGTGCTGCATATATGATGCGTTTAAGTTATGCCTTACATCAACAAGGTTATGAAGTCTATGCTGTTGATTTTCCTGCTCATGGTGAAGCGAAAGGATTGCAGTTGCCATGGATGGATGCCGTTGCAATCATCAAAGCGATTCTGAATCAGCATGGGCCCTTCTATGGTGTTATTGGTCATTCCTTTGGTGGCTCCATGCTATTAAATACGTTAAATATAGCTGGGCAGCTTAGTGACTGGGGATTAAAGCATAAACCAGAACGGGCTGTACTCATTGCTTCACCCATTCAAATGCGTGGTCCAATTAATCATGTTGCTAAAAAATTAAAATTAAGTGCTTACGGATATCTACACTTACGTTATTTGATGGAGAATCAGGGCAAAATAAATTTAAACCGTGTACGATTACATCACTTCGTTTCGCAAACCCCCAATATTCCTTTTTTATGTATCCATGGGGCTCAAGACAAAACGGTAAACCCCAAAGAGTCCATCCGATTTTGTAATAAATATAAAAATGCAGATCTGCAGATATTACCTAATGCTAATCATGTGAGTGTATTAATGGATGAGCGAGTGGAACATCTGGTGTGTGACTTTTTGACCTAGGGAGGCAATTAACCTTCCTTCAAGAGCCAAGATCTTCCCCGAACAGATCATTTATTTTTTAGGCTTCGATAAACTGACGCAATTTTTTCATTGCATTTTTCTCGAGCTGGCGAACACGTTCAGCAGAAATACCATACTTTTCAGCTAAATCATGCAAGGTTAACTTATCATCTGCTAACCAGCGTTGCTGCAAAATATCCTGACTGCGTTCATCAAGTTGCTCTAAAGCAACCAAAAGTTTTTCACGCTCTCGATCATCAGTACTTTCTTTTTCCACCATTAAAGCAGGATCGTCATTAGCATTAAATAGATAACGCTCAGGGGAGGTATGAAAGTCATCTTTGTCATCAGTATCTGGAGCATTATAGGGAGAATCCATTGCATTCAAGCGTTGCTCCATAACTAAAACATCGTCGGTACTTACACCTAAGTCTTTTGCAACCGCTGCAACTTCCTCATGACTAAACCATCCCAAACGATTTTTCATTTGGCGAAGATTAAAAAATAATTTACGCTGCGCTTTAGTAGTCGCAATTTTGACAATACGCCAGTTACGCACTACAAACTCATGAATTTCTGCTTTAATCCAATGAACAGCAAAGGAAACAAGACGTACACCCATTTTGGGATCAAAGCGTTTCACTGCTTTCATCAAACCAACACTACCTTCTTGAATTAAATCATTTAAAGGTAAGCCATATCCCAAATAACCTCGGGCAACTCGGACAACATAACGCAAGTGCGCAAGAACCAGACGTCTCGCCGCCTCAATATCCCCTTCAGAATGAAAACGCTCTGCACAGTCGATTTCTTCCTCCAAGGTTAACATAGGAATTTGATTGACCCTATGAATATAGGCATCAAGGCTACCCACAGGTAAATTCATTGCAGCAAGTTGCAACTGTTGACTCATACTACTACTTCCTCTAGTCATAAAGCGCTAAAAACTATAATTGCGGTTCTATGGCCGCCAGCTGCCGTTTTATCGATAAACGAGCCCCTAACCACCCAAGTATAATAGCAAATAAAACAAGTAGCAATATCTGACGTAATGACAAAAGAGATAAGGAATAATGCATTTGATAAACAGTTGTCAATTGATTTACTGCCATACTTAAACTTAAAATAAAAATATTAACTAAAAAAACTGCAAAAACTGCTCCAATAGCTCCATACCAGGCCCCTGAATATAAAAAAGGTCTGAGGATAAATGGATCTTTAGCACCAATTAATTTTAAAACACGAATTTCTTCTTGCCGACTATGCAGAGTCAAACGTAAAGTGGTGCCAATAATCAAAACCACTGCCAGAGCCAATAAGGTTAATAAGGCATTAGCAAAATGAGCCATAAAACCTAGCAGGGCATCCAGACGTCGAATCCACTCCATATCTATCTTTGTCTGTTCAACGTCCGTAATGCCTTGTAATTGATGCGACAATGTCTCTAATTTTTCTGGTGAATCAACAATCATCGCATGAACCACATTAATTACCGCGGGCAAAGGATTGTCTGGTAAGTAACGCATAATATCCTGCATGCCTTCTTGTTGGGTTAATTCGACTAGCCCATCCGCAGCAGATTTCAATGAAGCCTGACTAACTCCTTCTGTGTTACGCACTTGCATTAATACTTGCTCCTGCTCTGTTTCCGTCAGCTCAGGCTTTAAATAAAGAGTAATATGTCCGCCACGCTGCCAACCAGCAGTCAATTTATCCATATTCGCGCTAAATACCCAAAAAAGAGCAGGTAATGCTAAAGCAATAGCGATAACTACAGAAGTCATTAACGTTGTTAATGATTTGCTGCACAAATAATTCAAACTCTGAGTAGCTGCTTGAATATGATAAGCCAAAAGTAGACGCAATTTTTTTATCACAACACTCTCCCTGCTTTGAGTGTTACAATGCGATGTTTCATACGTGCAATCAAAGGCAGGTCATGCGTAGCAATTAATACACTCACCCCGACCTGATTAAATTGTTCAAAAAGAGACATAATTTCGCTAGAAAGTTGGGGATCCAAATTTCCTGTGGGTTCATCCGCTAAAAGCAAGGCAGGTTTATGTACTACCGCGCGAGCAATACCTACTCGTTGTTGCTCCCCTCCTGATAAATGAGGTGGCAACATCTTTTCTTTATTCAATAATCCCACCATATCCAAGGCAGCATGCACTCGTTTAGCAATCATGAGCTTAGAAGTACCTTGAATGTGCAGCGGCAGAGCCACGTTATCAAAAACAGTGCGATCATTAAGTAAATAAGGTGATTGAAATGTAATGCCTAACTGACTGCGATAAGCTGCTACATCGCGACGCTTTAGATTATTTAATCGCATTCCATTGACCATCACTTGTCCCGAAGTAGGCCATTCTAAAAGAGCAATCAATTTCAACAAAGTACTTTTCCCTGCTCCCGAAGAACCTGTGAGAAAAACCATTTCTCCTTTTTGTAAAAAAAAGTTGACTTGATTTAAGGCTTCAAAACCTCCTGGGTAGCGTTTACTGACTTGGTAAAATGTGATCATGAAACAATGCACCCACAAATTGTTCAGCATCAAAAGGACGTAAATCTTCTATCCCTTCACCAACTCCTATGTAACGAAAAGGTATTTCCAATTCATTGGCAATTGCAAATAATATACCGCCTTTCGCAGTTCCATCCAACTTAGTCATGGTAATACCAGTCAATTCAATTGCTTCATGAAATTGTCGTGCCTGCACCAAAGCATTTTGCCCTATACTAGCATCTAATATTAACATCGTTTCATGCGGTGCCTGTGGACAAAGTTTCTGCAAAACACGTTTCACCTTTTTTAATTCATCCATTAAATTGTTCTGGGTATGTAAACGCCCTGCTGTATCCGCAATTAATACATCTATTTTACGCGCTCTGGCAGCCTGCAATGCATCAAAGATAACTGAAGCACTATCTGCTCCCGTCTGTTGCGCGATTACGGGAATGTCATTACGCTCACCCCAAACTTGCAACTGCTCCACTGCTGCTGCTCTAAAAGTATCTCCAGCAGCGAGCATGACTTTTTTACCTTGTTGTTGAAATTGTTTTGCTAATTTACCAATGGTGGTCGTTTTGCCCGCCCCATTAACACCAACCATTAAAATAACAAACGGTGAATTCTCTTCGCTATGTAGGGTTAGTGGTCTATTTTGTTGATGCAAAATCTCTTGTAAATGCAACTTCAATGCATCATAGACCGCATCACCATTTGTTAATTGCTTACGCTGCAAACCATCAGCCAATTTCTTGAGCACATCCTGTGTGGTGTCTATGCCTAAATCAGCACTAATTAACAACGTTTCTAATTCATCTAATAAATCAGGGCTGATTTCTTTTTTGCCTAATAATAAACGACCAATCCCATCCCCTAACTGATGGCGGGTTTTGCTTAATCCTTTCCTGAAACGAGCAAAAATACCCTCTTTCGTGCTTTCAGATTCTGGCTCAATACGTTCATTCTGCACCTCTAGTAAAGGCTCAATAATTTCCTGCGACGTATCTCTTTTTGACAGGCTTTCATCCTGGCTTCGTTTAAACCATTTAATCATATTAGTGTACAAATCCTAAAAAATGTGAAATTCTATTGTCTTTTATACTTTGAGGTTAATTTGTGCGCAAAATACTCATCACATTGTTAATGGTACTATCTTGCCAGACCTTCAGCCAAGTTCAAGAGTATATCTTGAATAATGGATTAAAAATATTGGTAAAAGAAGATCATCGTGTTCCCATTGCCGTATCCATGATTTGGTATGATGTCGGATCCGCAGACGAACCAGGTGGCATCACCGGAGTTTCGCATGCCATTGAACACCTAATGTTTAAAGGAACAAAAAAATATCCTTTAGGCATATTTTCTCAGAAAATCGCATCAATTGGCGGCCAATCGAACGCATTTACTAATAATGATTACACTGCTTTTTTTGAAAAAACTGTGGCATCACAGCTAGCAACCAGTTTCGAATTAGAAGCAGACCGCATGAATAATTTACTTCTTAACGCTGATGAATTTACCAAAGAAATAAAAGTTATCCAAGAGGAACGCCGTTTACGTACTGAAGATAATCCACAAGCGCTTACCTTTGAACGCTTTTTAGCAACTGCTCATTTAGCAGCACCTTACAATCATCCGGTAATTGGCTGGATGAGTGATCTGCAGCAAATGACAGTGAACGATGTAAAAAAATGGTATGAATGCTATTACGCCCCTAATAATGCAACTTTAGTTGTTGTGGGTGATGTTCAAGCAGAGCAAGTTCATACTTTAGCCGAACATTATTTTGGAGCTTTGCCCAAACGCATCATTCCACAAAGAAAGCAACAAATAGAACCACCTATTTTAGGTAAAAAATTAGTACAGGTGCAAGGAAACGCAAAATTACCTTTAGTAATGCTTGGCTATTCAGTACCCGTAGTTACTATGGCAAAAAATACCTTTGAACCCTATGCATTAGAACTTATCGCCGGCATTTTAGATGCTAGTGAAAGCTCTCGTTTTACTAAAAATCTGATTCGCGGTAAACACATAGCCACCGCTGCTAGTACCTATTACAACCTCTATAGCCGCTATCAAACACAATTTATTGTCTATGGGATTCCCACTCAAAATGAACCCCCTAATATTTTGCAAAAGGCATTAATTGCTGAGTTGGTTGATTTGCAAAAAAATCCGGTGAGTGAAAATGAACTGCAACGCATAAAAAATCAAATCATTGCAGAAAAAACTTATGAAAAAGATTCCATCTTTGGGCAGGCTAATGAATTAGGATTGTTGGAAACCATAGGACTGGGATGGAAAAAAGCCGATGAGTATATTCAAGTAATAAATTCAGTAACTGCAGCGCAAATTCAACAAACAGCCCAACGCTATTTTCAAGAAAATAATATGACTGTAGCTCTATTAAAACCCGAAATCCAACCCAAGGGGAACCCATGAGAATTTTTAATACTTGCCTTATAGCATTGGCAATTAGCCTCTCACAGACTGTCGTAGCGTTTCAAATGAAGTCTACTGAAAAATGGCAAACTGCAAACGGAGTTCAGGTCGTATTTTATCCTACACCAGAAGTACCCATGTTGGATGTAAGTCTAGCCTTTGCTGCAGGCTCATCTTACGACGGTAAACATTACGGTTTAAGCTCATTAACCAGTCGCATGATGAATCAGGGAAATGCAGGACAGGATGCCACAACTATTGCTGAGTCATTAGCCGATACGGGGGCACAATTTAATATTCAAGTCAATCGTGACATGGTTGTTTTCAATCTAAGAACTTTAGTTAGCAAAAACGCTTTAGCGCAATCAAGTAAAACCTTTGCGCAAATTATTAACCATCCTGACTTTCCAGATGAAGCATTCATTCATGAAAAAAAACAACTATTAATGGCTATTAAACAGGAACAAGAATCTCCGGAGGAGATCGCTAACCTCAATTTTTTCAAAGCCTTATACCAGCAACATCCCTACGCTCATCCCATTAATGGTACTAAAGAAACATTGAATTCGATCAATAAAAATCAGTTGCTTAAATTTTATCATCATTATTACACAGGGACTAATGCGGTGCTGGTCATGGTCGGAAGTATTAGCAGTCAGACCGCTCATCAATTAGCAACGCAATTTACCCAGGAACTGCCTATAGGTAATCCTGCTCCCCGCATCACTCAAGCACTCCCATTAACCCAGGCAGAAAAGCTCAACACGCCTTTTCCTTCAACACAAACGATGATACGTCTCGGTCAAATTGGTATTGATCACCATAATTCATCTTACTTTCCGCTTTTGGTAGGTAATTATATTTTAGGTGGCGGTTCTTTAGTTTCTCGCTTAGCAATTGAGGTACGAGAAAAGCGCGGCTTAACCTATGGTGTAAATAGCCAGTTTGCTCCCATGTCGGGGGAAGGCCCCTTTATCATTAGCTTATCTACACGTAATAAACAAACAAAACAGGCCTTAAGTATTATCCAAGATGTGTTGCATAACTACATCCACAATGGTCCTGACGATCAAGAGTTAGAAGCAGCAAAACAATACCTTATTGGCAGTTTTCCCCTTTCCTTAGCCAGTAATCGTACTATTGCCGACTTATTACTGCGTATGACCTTTTATCATTTACCTGATAATTATGTGGATACTTATGTGACTAGCATTAATAAGGTCAGCAAAGATGAAATTAAAGAAGCATTCAAAAAACACGTGGATCCAGATAAATTACTTCTTGTAACGGTGGGACAATCTTGAAACAAGAAATTCGAATTATAGGGGGGCAATATCGCGGTAAAAAACTGCATTTTCCAAATGTAGAGGGTTTAAGGCCCACCCCTGACCGCGTACGTGAAACAGTGTTTAACTGGCTAATGCATGATGTTAGAAACGCTCTTTGCCTTGATGCATTTGCCGGCAGTGGGGCTTTAGGTCTGGAAGCATTTTCTAGAGGAGCTGCGCAAGTAACCTTTATAGAGAAATCATCACCAACTCATGCCAATTTAAAAAAAATCATTCTATCGTTTAATAATCCTATTTTAAAACTAATAAAAACGGACGCTTGTACCTATCTACAAAACAGTAATGAACAATTTGATATCATCTTTCTAGATCCCCCCTTTGCACAAAATTATCTTCCTCAATGCATTGCTCACATAGCGCAAAACAATCTTTTAATACAGGGAGGATTGCTTTATCTGGAATCTCCTACAACAATTACTCTGGAAGATAAACAGTGGCGGCAAATTAAATTCAAACAGTCAGGACAAGTTTTTTATGGATTATTTGAGAAACTTTAATAAACTTGGGTTTTGGACAAGAAATCTATAACAGCTTTGGCACTAGATCGCAGAGTTTGGCAAATAAATCGTAAAACTTAGACAGCGGAAAAGAAATTATGAGCTAGTCACTTCGATAAGCTTGACAAGGAGCCTAGCTCCTGTTTCAATCAAATCAATATTATCAGACAGAAAAGAATTTTGAATGAAGAACAAACTTGCTATGCTGTTTATTGCTTCAATCCTGCTTGTCGGTTGTAAGTGTACTGGTCTATTTAAAAAACCACCTGTAAACAATCCCAGTGATGATGCCACTATTAAATTAGCCGAAGCAGCAGTTTCAGTAAGTGATTCTATGCACGAAATGGCACGCATTGAAAAGGTCGTTATTCCCCCTCACAAAGATAATATCTTAAGGATTCCTAACGCTTATAATTTGCAAGCCAGGGCCAGTGTTGATTGGTCTGGTCCAATAGAAGAATTAACCTCCCGAATTGCAAAAGCCGCACATTTTAAAGTGCGTACATTAGGAAAGGTTCCTTCCATACCCATTTTAATTAGCTTAACCATTAAAGATCAAAGTTTAGCTGAAATTCTTCGTGATATTGATTACCAAGCAGGTAAAAAAGCTTATATTCACGTTTACCCTAACAGTCAGGTTGTTGAATTACGTTATGCCAAAAATTACTCTTAGTTTAACCATTATTTTGTCTGCTTTATTGCTAGCATGTACAACACGTTACATGGGCGACACCTCATCATTAGCTGGCATTCAAGCAATGGCGAATACTACTGTAAAAGAAAAAACTAAGAGACAATCAGGTAAATTTCGTCAAATGGCTCTTAAAGAAACTGCGTTAAGCCTTGGGGCACAAGCTGGTTTGGCATGGCGTGCAAAATCCATCGATGAAGAATTGAGCAAACAAAGCCGAACGCTTGACACCATCTATGATTTTAATTCTCTGGTACTTGAGCACAATATCTTACCCCCAGTGTTGCTAGAGGGTAGAAATACGCTCAATCTTGCCGATGCACAGAACATTCGTATTTCTGACCGCACTTACAAAGTTTATAAACAAGCGCGTTTTGTAACTACCCCCCCGACTTGGCGCCAATATTTATGGCTGGATTATGTACAACCCGAATTCCCAAATGTCACCCTGTTACCTAAAACTAAAATAGAAAGGAAAATTTGGTGCATTTATACAGCAAAAGGTTGGAAAAAAGGTGCTGAACAAGCAAATGTCATCATGGAAGAAAATATTGCTCGCATTAAAGAGGATTTCAACGGAATGATCTTGTACAGAAAATTATTGGCCATGAATATGGTATCACCTCCTTATGTCTCTAATACTGACTTGGGTGTAACTGGTGATGCTTCTGAAATTCATATTGACGATCGTGTATTAAGAATCACTGCATTACCTGCACTGAACATAAACAGTAATGAGTGGCGAGCTGCAGTTAGCAAAGATGAAAATGCGTTGGAACAGTTTAAAAATATGGAAAAATTAGCAAATCAGTCTAAAATTATTATAACAAATAAATCGTGGCAACCGACCATTACGCCAACAAATTAATTAAGAAATTATGACTAATATGTACTTGATGCCTAATGAACCCACGCGTTTTACTCCATTATTTATGGATAAAATGCTTGAGCATACAGAACGATTAAATGCTTCAGACATTACCATACAGACTGGTGAAGCGATTTATGCCGAAGTGTATGGCAAGTTATTTCGCATTACAAATCGTCGCCTATCGAATACAGAGCTTGGTGATTTAATCAATGCGATTTATGGTCCTAACGCAACAACTCAGCTTCTTTCCGGTAAGGATATTGATACTCACTATGAATTTCGTCCTAACCGCGGTGAACGATATCGTTATCGTGTCAACGGTACCGCTTGTCTGGTAGAAGGTCATGATGCAATTCAACTTACTTTAAGAACCATTCCGACCACACCTCCACAACTTGAAACCATGCATCTTCCTGATAATATTCTTGAAGCAATAGCTCCTCAGGAAGGAATTGTATTTATTACTGGAGCTACGGGATCGGGCAAATCAACACTATTAGCCTCTATTATTCGTGAATTGATTGAAAAAGAAGATTCAAACCGCAAAGTTCTAACTTATGAATCACCGATTGAATTTGTTTATGACGAGATTGAAACTATTTCTTCCATAGTCAGTCAATCAGAAATTCCTCGTCATTTACCCAGTTTTGCCGACGGAGTTAGAAATGCTTTACGTCGTAAACCACGTTTAATCATGGTGGGTGAGTGTCGAGATGCCGAAACAATAAGTGCAGCGCTTGAAGCAGCGCTTACAGGGCATCCTGTTTACACCACCTTACATACCTCAGGAGTTGCGGAAACCATGCGACGGCTAGTAACTTCATTTGCCGGTGAAGAACGCTTAGGCCGAACCATTGATATTTTAGAAACCATTAGACTATGTATTTGGCAAAAACTTGTTCCTACAGTGGATGAGAAACGGGTTGCACTGAGAGAATATTTAGTGTTTGATGAAGAGGTTCGAGATATTTTACTCGAAGGCGATCCAAATGATGTAACCTCTGCTACACGTAAATTAGTACGGCAAAAAGGCCAGCTTATGACTTGGGATGCAAAAAATAAGTTTGAACAAGGGATAATAAGTGAGCGAGTATATAAATTAATTATTGCTGGAGCAAAAGACTACCAGCAATAAATGCCGAGGAGTATACCAATTAACGGGAATGCTTTACGTTATTATAGAAGTGCTCAAGCCCTATTTTTACCAGTTAAACCAATCGAAGATCTGGAGGGATTTGAACTCAAACTAAATAAACATCACTATTTTTTCTGTAGTGCAGAACCCCCGATTAACTTGTCAAGCAGTACCCGCATTAGCGGACATAAATTTATTGCAAACCGTATACTAGAAACAGCCGAGATCCCGGTCCCAAAAGCAGTTTTGGTGTCTGATGAAGAATTTGCCGACGGATCCTTTACCAAAATCATAAAAAACTTGAATTTCCCTCTTGTAATAAAACCTCTTCATGAAATTCGGGGAGCAGGTGTTTTATGTAATCTTCAAACATTCAATGAATTAAGAGCTGCTTTAACTCAAGCATTTACTTCCTATAATTTGCTCATGGTTGAAGAATTTCACGCTCAATTAAATTCCTACCGCGTCCTGGTTTTTAACCAACGAATACTTGGGGTAATACTCCGTCATCCTGCACATGTTATTGGGGATGGTAAACAAACTGTCGAAGAATTGGTTGCATCCACGAATATAGAGCGCAAACGCATAAACGAATTTTTAGGCGCAATCACTCTTGATGCAGAAGCGCATATCTGCCTCAAAGAACAAGGACTTAAAACAGAATACATCCCAAAGATTGGTGAAAAAGTTGCCTTAGGTTATACCAGTAACGCATCACGAGGAGGTACCTACGAAACTATAAGTAAAAAACTCTGTAAAAAAAATTATAAATTAATGATTCATGTTGCCAAAACATTAGGTCTTAAGTTAGTCGGTATTGACGTACAGTGTACAGATATTCTTAATGTTCCAATCGAATACCCGTCTGGAGTCATTATTGAGGCAAATGATGTTCCTAGCATTCGCATTCATGAACTTCCCATGAAGGGCAAAGCTAATCTTGTTACCCGAAAAATTATGCGTTATTTTATCTATCGTCATCCCTTTGCTTATTTAAGTTCGCTATACTTTAATAAAAAGACGGCTTTTTATGTACGAAGTTTCCTAGTCGTTATAATTTTAGCTATTTTTTATTCGCTATTATCCAAGGGAACGATATGAGCAAGAACATACAACTTTTAGATACCTCATTAAGAGATGGAGGACACCGAACCAATTTTCATTTTCAAGATAATGAGTTAGAAGAAATTTTACCTTCTCTTGATCATTCTGGAATAGACTACATAGAAATTGGTTATCGCAACGGTTCTTTACAGCCCATTGAACATTTGGGTCGCGCAGGATTTTGTGATAAAAAATACCTTCTTTTCTGCAGTTCCTTAATTAAAAATGCCAAAATAGCCGTTATGGTTCACCCCCAAAATGTAAATCAGGATGATCTTATTGAATTAAAAAACTGCGGTGTCGATTTATTACGAATATGCATTGCTAAAGACGATTTTTCATCGTCAATACCCATAATTCAGATGGCTAAAAAAACAGGTTTGCATGTTTCAGTTAATTTCATTCACATCTCTTATTACACCAATGCTGAATTAGATAAGAGCATAAAAGAAGCAAGCAAATACCACCCAGACATCATTTATTTTGCTGATTCTAATGGCAGTTTATTACCCAGAAGAATTAAAGAGCTTTATAATCGCTGCATTAATCACTACCCAATTTCATTCGGTTTTCATGCACACGATAATATTGGTTTAGCACAAGCAAATGCTTTAACAGCGATGGAAACGGGAGTGAAATTTATTGATGCCTCGCTTGCCGGAATGGGAAAAGGTACTGGCAACCTAAAAACTGAGTTTTTTACTGCCTATCTCCAAGCGGCAAATATAAAAAAATATAACTTACACGATATTTTAAACGCCGCAAATTATGTGCGTGATGTGTTAAAAATTGGTCATGAAGTTCTTGAAATGGATGAGTTTATCCGCGGAATTACTGATCTCTCAACAGCAGATCTTATTACTTATAAAGCAAAACAAGCGCGTCCCCTTTCATCTTCCTGAAAAACACGCAGATTAATGTGGAGCCTTAATGCAAAAGAAAAAAATAATAACTATTGGGCCTGTTTCAGCGCAATCCGAAGATATAGAGTTTATTGCTAGTTCCTTATCCTTTCTAAGCACAGATTATACTATTGATTATCTGGACTCATTATCCATTATGGAAGAATTGCCAAATAAAGCTTACTACAAACTTTGGGAACAAAAATTAGCTGCCTGCATTGAAGAGTATGATGCCTTTTTCGGTTTTGCCTTTGGTGGTGTTATTATTCAGCAGTGCTTTCCTTTATTTACCAAAGTTTATAAGCCGATTATCCTGTTTTCAACACCAACTTTTGCAAACAATCAACTTACTAAACAATTAAATCAGGTAATTAGTTTGTGCCGAGAAAATAAACTGCAGGAAGCATTAAAGACCTTGTACCACTTTGTTTTTTATCCCAATCAAATGCCTTTGTCATCAAGTAAATTGAGACATAAAACTCAAGCTTGCAAGCGTTTAATTTTTGGACTAACACGTGTATTATCCACTGATTCAACAGAAATTTTAAAGAAAAATAAGGTAAACCATACTCATTTAATTGGCGAATACTCTAATTTGGTCAATACAGGAAATGTGATCAAAGCAAAAAATGGGCGTTTAATTGTCGTGCCTAAAGCAAGTATGCGTATACTGCAAGACAATCTCCTTTTCTGCCAAAAAATTATTTTGGAGGCTTTAAAATAATGACGCCCCCTAAAAAATTAAACATCGCTGTATTACCTGGTGATGGCATTGGTATTGAGGTCACTCAAGCAAGTCTACCGATATTTACAGCACTTAATGTTCCGGTTAACCTAACTTTCGGCGATATTGGCTGGTCATGTTGGCAAAATGAAGGCACCCCCATCCCTGACCGCACTTGGCATTTAATTAACGAATCCGATACGGTTTTATTAGGGGCCATTACTAGTAAACCCCAACGTGAAGCCCAAAATGAATTAGCTGAAAAACTGCAGCATAAAAAACTCAATTATATTTCTCCGATTATTCAGTTAAGACAAAAGTTAGAGCTTTACGCAAATGTGCGTCCCTGTTTTGCGCTTAATAATGAAAGCAAACCCTTCGATTTTTGTATTATTCGCGAAAATACTGAAGGCCTCTATGCTGGTTTTGATTATCATCCCTTACCCGAACCAATACTCAATTTACTTGCTAAAAATTCGCATTGGCATGCTGTTCCTGCTCATGAAATGAGTTGTGCATTACGTTTGCAGTCTACTACAGGTTTAAGCCGTTTATTTCACTATGCATTTCAGTATGCAGAAAAACATCAGATGAAACGCGTTACTTTTGCAGACAAACCCAATGTATTACGCAGTAGTGGTGAATTTGCACGAGAAATTTTTGAAGATATAGCAAAACACTATCCACACATTCATGCGGATCGATTAAATGCAGATGCCGTAGGTTTATGGCTAGTAAGACGTCCTGAAGAATTTGGAGTGATTGTTGCTGAAAATATGTTTGGTGATATTTTATCAGATGTTGGCGCTGCCGTGATGGGGGGGTTGGGCTTTGCACCAAGTGCCAATATGGGACAAAGCAAATGCTACTTTGAACCAGTTCACGGCAGCGCGCCGCGAATAGGATCAAATAAAGCCAATCCAAGTGCAATGTTCTTAACGATAAGTATGCTATTAAATCATTTTGGTTATGAGAAACAAGCACAGATGATTAGACAGGCAGTAAGCATTGTTGTGCAGAAAGGACGATTTGTTACTTATGATGGGGGGGGGAATTCCAGCACTAATGATATGGCTACAGCGATCATTGAGCAATCTCTGGATTCTATTAAAAACAGTCAAACAAAAAATAAAGCGAATTCAATGTCCCACCAATTACAAAGATTACAAGTATTGAATACTACAGAAATTTCCGATGCACTGGACGCTTGCGGGATTGAGGGTGCATTACTTAATATTAAGCCATTAGCCCCGGGAATGAAGCTACTTGGGCCTGCCTACACTGTACGTTATGCATCCAGTAAAAATAAAAGCAGTACCTTTAAAAATGCAGCTAATTACATTGATGCCGTACCTGAAAAATCAGTGATTGTGATTGATAACGAAGGGCGCGTTGATTGTACTGCTTGGGGAGCCATTTTAACCAAAATGGCGTTACATAAGCATATAGCTGGAACCCTAGTTCATGGTGCAGTGCGCGATGTCGAATTTATTCGAGCAGCGAACTACCCCCTGTTCTGTACTGGCATTTACATGCGCTCAGGTAAAAACCGCATCCAAAAAATGAGCGAACAATGCCCCTTGGTTATTAATCAAGTCTCTATTAATCCAGGTGATATTATTTTTGCTGATGATAATGGTGCCTTAGTCATTCCCCAATATTTACTGACTGATATTTTAAATAAAGCAGAAAATATTAAATTAACGGAACAAAATATTGCCGCTGCAATTAAAAATGGAGTGTCATTAGAGCAAGCAAGAATCGATTATCGCTATGATCAACCCTGGTTAGGGCTAAAAAGAAGTGAATAAGCTCAGTGATTATAAATTTATTGATATTCATTATCATGCAAGTCCAGATCTTTATGAGCGACGGTGGCATGCTATAAAAGCAGGTCAAATTTATCAATCGCTGCATGGGGCAGTATTTTTAACGAGTCATTTAGGTGCAACCAGCATACAAGCAACTCTGGCGCAACAATTAGGTTTACCTGTTTTTTCTTCTTTAGTGTTAAATCACATCGCAGGTGGAATCAATTATCGCGTCATTTTACAGGCTTTAAATGAATATCAGCCAGTAATTGCTGCCAAAATGCTCGTACATTTTCCAACAATTACCGGTCGTCCCTTTCAATCCAAATTATCAAGGAAATTAAGTTACAATAAGTTAAGCAAATACTGTCTCAAAAGAGAAACGCTTTTTAATTCACAACAAAAAATACGCCAAAAAGCAATTGATATTTTAAAAATGGCAAACGATTATCCTATTGTTTTGACTACAGGACACGCATCAAAAGAAGAAATTTACTGCTTGGTTGATGCCTGTATTACCTATAATGTACCCGCTTTACTGTTAAATCAACCCGCACATCCCCTCGTTAATTTAAAAGCACTAAACTTAGAGGAACTTACTCAAAATGAATTTGTCTGGATTGAACAAACCATCTTAACTTATTTATTAGGACATCAGGATAAAGACGACTTCGCTGCTGTTTTAAAATCCACACCACGCGTAATTTATAGTTCCGATCTTGGCCAAATCAATCAAATGGATGTAGAATCTTGGCAGGTTTATTCAAATAGTATTTTTAATGAATTACAGTTGTCGCCTCAAAGAAGAGACGATTTAATCCGAGGAAATGCTACACAATTACTTGCATTATCATAAGGATTTACGCATTAAACACTTCTTGTAAAAATGCGATGGTACTTTGCCATGAACGTCGATCTGATCGAGCATTATAATGCAATCCCATCTCATTATCATTGGCAAGTGGATTAGTAAATGAATGAGCGGTAAGGCCATAAATGTGGATTTGCCAATCAACGTTCCGCTTTGTCATTTCGTGGGCAAATTGATTAACTTGCTCTGGTTTGACTAACGGATCATCATAGCCATGTAATACCAATATTTTAGACTTAATTGGTTTAAAAGGAGGTTCTGAAGCTGCTGAAAGTAACCCATGAACACTAATTACTGCGTTCACATTGCTACCAGAACGCGCTAAATCCAAAACACATAAGCCACCAAAACAGTAACCAATAGCAGCAATATTTTTTTTATCAACTTGTGGCAATTGAATCAATGCATCAAAAGCCGCTTTAATACGTTTGACTAATCTGTTGCGATCATTCATCAATGGCGACATTAATGCTCGTTTCTCATCCTTAGCTGATGCAGTTAAAGCCTGACCATACATATCAATGGCAAAACCAACATAACCAAGTGCAGCAAATTTTTTGGCTTTTTCACAGGCATCTTTACCACGACCGCCCCAATCAGGAGCTACCATAACAGCAGATACTGGTGAGGAAAATGCCGGGTTATAAGCGATAAAACCTCGACATACAGTATCTTCATCACGATAAACTAATTCATTCGTTATAATCACTAGTAATCTCTGTTTACTCTTATGAATACCTAAGGTTAAAAAGAAAAAGCCCTCTTATCAAGAGGGCTCCCATTAATTAAGCAGCATCCTACAATTCTAAGCGCCCCCAAGAGTCTTTATAATCCCCTTTGCAGCAGCTTTTTTCTCATCATCAGATGGGCCACCGCCACCGCCGGCTCCGCCACCGCCGGCACCACCACCTCCAGCTCCGCCGCCGCCACCGCCACCGCCGCCATCACCTGAAGAAGGTGTAGATTCCCCAGAAGCTTGTAAATTACCGCCCCCACCCGTATTGCCGAGAGCACCTTTAACAGCACCCACTGCTTTCATGCCATAACCACCCAGCTGTTTATCCATTTGGCCTTGAGCCCCCTGGGTTGCATCAATCCCTGCTTTTTGTTGATCTTTTACTTCCCCAGCCCATTGTGCAGCCTCTTGACCGGTGCTTTCTGGGCTGCCACCAATCCATCTCAATACTTTATCGGGTAATACAGAAATCAGGGTAAATGATTTTTGTACCATGATTAAGTACATAGTTGTATAAGTTAATATTGAAAAGAAAAATGCATAGATACCCGCCCAGTCCGAATATCCTCCAGTACCGGAAGGCATATCAGCCATACCCCAAGTGGCAGTAGCTGTATTTTGCTGTTGAATAAATCCAATCGCAGTATCATAACCCGAATTAAGTATCCATACGCCAACATAGGACAAGGCAATGGCAGCAATATAACCAATAATCATCATTGAAGGTCTTAAGAAGACGTTTAGTAAAATCATAATGGCAGCTTCACCCTTACCAAAGGCATCATGCCCCTCAGGATGAGTAACTCCTAAGGCTACTATTGGCGCCGCAACCATAGCTTCTATTACAGAAATTAACCAGGATAAAGCCCCAAAAGTAAAGATCATGTATGGTAAAATAGGGATATAATAGGCCGTTGTAAATCCAATGGTGGTCATTACTCCGACCCAGGCCAACAAAAGAGGCATCGCTAAAGAAATCAATGCGAAAATGAAGATTCCAAATACAGGGATTAACGCACTGGTAACCGCAAGATTCAGGAGCATCAACCATAAGTTACCTGCAAAGTTAATATATTGTACTCCCATATTAGCCAAGGCAATAATTGGATTGACTCCTGGTTCAGCGAGTGTTTGAACCCCTTGCTTAAAAATACTCGCCATACCACTCAGTGGAATCATTAAAAACGCCATAACAACCTGATTAATAATTTGTCCAAATAAAGCAATAAAAGTATTATATATGAACAAGAATATTATATTATAAAACAAGTTCCCGAGTAACGATCCCAAACAAAAGGAAAAAAACATGATTTTTACTTGGCCACAAGAAAAAGTTTGTTGTTGCAATGCATACATCGATGTATTAACCGAAAAATTAATTGTGTTAGCAAAAGTTAAAGGTGCTAAGCCGGGTTGACCAGGCATTTGTACCATAACTGAATTGTTCACAAACCCAAACACTGTGGAGGCTGCTAAGGAAGTAACTGCATATCGATTTGGATTAGCAGCCATAGTCGGTTTAGTTAAAGGAATTGAGGGATTGTTGGGAGAAGAACTTGTGCCTGAGTTAGCAGTTGTTATGCCCGTTCCATCAATTAACCCTACAACTTGGGTTAATGGAGCAGGATCTGCTCTAAACCAAGTACACAATTGAGAAAAACTACCTCCACATTGATTGTCGACAAAGGGACTGATTATCGTACTGGCACTAAAAGTACTATTATCCAAGCCGGTGTTACTATCAGTTGTGCCTGCGTTTACAGTGGCACTACCCTGAATTCTCACCAAGTCAAAGAAATAAGCTCCTGCCATAATCCAGCCTTGAGTTGATGCCTGGTCAATGAATGCTCTTGCATTATTCTCATTATTGGCATTATTCATTTGAGCTAAAAGATTAAGCGTTGGCATCATAATACCACTGTAATCATTAAGAGCATTCGTGAATTCTGTTCCATTAAACAAGGTACCCCCACCGGAACTACCCGCTGTAGGTCCCCAAATATAACAGTTTTGACTATAGTTTGAACAGATAGTGGAACTTTGCGTGTAAGGCACACCAAACTGTTGAATAGCAAAGTCAGGAATATATGGGATAATACTACTATTAGTACTCCTCCCTTGAGCAGCCATTGCCGGTGAATTACCAATAATAGTTTGCGCTACGCCAGACAAATTTACATACATTTGCTGAATGGCAATCGCACGTGACATCTGTGCTGTTGCAAGCTCAGAAGAACTTAGTCTTATCCCACTTAAAGTAACATTAGACCCAACGCTCGAAGTCGCATTAGCTAAGGAAAAAGCAGTTGGATTGGAAAGCGAACTGATGCTGTTCCAAGTAATCGTACCACAAATACCATTTAAAAAACTGTAAGGAGAACTTGAATCAAAGTTAGGCATCGTAACTGAGAAGGAACTCGCCGTTGGATTGTTACCCTGTACAGTAACCGTGTTTATTGACGATATAAAGTCTGGGACCGAAGTAGTACAAAATGTATTCATTGAAGCAGATGGTGTGCCTGAACAAGGACCTGACATATTTGATTTCAAGTTCAAATATTTTTGTCTTTGGTTTTGTAATTGCGTCTGCAGCCCAAGCATACACACTTGCCCCGCCAGAATATTGAGTCCTCCCGTAGCTATAGACGCCATACCCGCATTACCATTTGTAAGTGCTGTCGCAGGATTAATCTGTTGTGCCTGAATAATAACCCCGCCACGGTTCAAATAACTTAACGCTGCATCCCATACTTTGTCTGCAGCGCCAACCCCTTGGACGACGATCCACATAACAAAAATTTGCATCAAACAATACCCTGATGCTTTAGGAATCAATAAGGCTAAACCCAGAGTTGAACGCACGGGAATCCAAATGGAGGACCATTTTTGGCCGAGCATTTGCCCTTCATGAGCAGTATTCATGGTAGAAACAAGCAGGGTGTACATGATAATAGCGCCACCTATAGCCAGGACAGCAGCGTTAAATACCCCAAACATACTTCCCAAAATTTGACTGCCCGTACCGCTTAATACACCATCAACAATACCAAATAAATTACCCAGGAATACCACGGAGTAATCGCTAGCCGGTGGAGCAAAATTTAATGAACTCGACGAAGTGGATGCAAGTACAAGACTAGGAAACACTAGGAGAAGCATTGAGATGAGTAACTTATTCATTTTTTCTCTCCTAAAAGGCCTCGCTTCAACCATTCATCAAAAGTGCATCCAAGCTTGCGATGTTTAATCTGATAATACCAGAAATGATATCGGAAGGCTAAAGTCAACGCGATGAGTGTAACTATTAGGCTCACAATAAATGCTTTAAAAGAACCATAAAACAGTTGATAGCCTGAATAGCCTAAAATCAAGCAGGCCACTACCATCATCACCATACTTAAGCGGAACAATGCATTTTGTTTGGCAAGTAAACTTTCATCATCAATATTAAGCTTGGTTACAGCCTCATTAAATGATTCAGTCTTCTTATTTCCTTGCGGAATAAAAAGCCTTTGAAATCCATTTGAAAGATAGAGAGTAAAATACTTTATTCGCTCCCAATCAAACCATGCACGGACATTAAGAATGCTGCCGATTAATTTAACTATTTTCAATTCAGATTTATTAGTCATAGTTTTTTCTTACATTTAAATTAGAAATAATATACTTTTACCCCTCATGATATACTATAGTATTAAGGAGTAAATTCGTCCATTAATTTAATATAGAGTAAAACATGCCTGATCTTAGCCATGAAGCATCTGCACAGTACTGGTTTGAATACATAGATCCCATGATCTATCGTGTGATTACTTTTATGGAAAGTGTTGAAGACTGGACTCTTGATGGTAACCCAGAGTTTGAGGCAGCTATGGAACAGCTGGGTAAGGAGCTTGATGATATTGAAAAAATTGACATGGGACTTTTGGATCAAGAAGAGCAATTTATTCGTATAGTTGGCAATATTAAATCAGGAAGAGGATTGCGATTGCTGCAAGCGATAGACACGGTTCATCCAGGAAGCGCTTCTCGTATTTTAATACATGCGGAAGAAACAAGCACTGGAAGTCATGATCCTGCTGGGGTTTTTCTCAAAAGAAACATTATATTTGAACGTTTAAGATTGTTATCTCGGGTTTTTTGTCAATACCGATTAAAACTTGTTATACGAGCACTTGAAGGGGATGAATGATGAAACGATTTTCTAAATTTGCATTAATTAATTTATTTTACTTAACCACTTTACCTGCTATCGCAGATGACTCGGTTAACCAGTACAGTTCTCAACAAATGGCTACAAATACTCAAAATGTAGCACAATATTTATTAAATCTTGGCGGCTACCTGGGTTTCACCTTGACCCAATCTCCTACAGCCAATAATGCGACAATAAGCCAATCTTTACTCAACATAACTGCCACACAACTCATGGAAACGTATATGCTTAATACGTTCTTAGGTGCTATTCCGGTCAATGCATTTAGCACCGCTTTGAGTCAATTCTTACCTACTGAGATCTCTAGTGCTTCGATGTTAAATGCTTGGGCTAATAATGTATTTAATTCACAAAATTTCAGTAATCCTCAATCACAACAACAAGGTAATGTATCTGTTAATACCACCATTGATCAACAAAATTTCCAACAGGATCCTGTTAATCAAGCTGTATTAAATGTATTGGGTACGCCAGATGCCAGCTATTGCATGAATTATGATGGCACTGCCTGGGTAGGCTGTTCTCAAGCCGGGGGTAGTAGTACGATTTTACCAGCCAGTAGTGTTATCTCCAACATTATTGGACCACTCCCTTCAACCTATCAATTTTATACATATCAATATAACCAGCAATTTTTAAGTCAGCTTAACAGCAACTCATTAACAGGTCCTTTATTGTATGCTACCCAAAGTGGATCGGGGAACAGCACCTCAAGCTCAAATACTTCCAACCAAAACAGTGGCTTAACTGCTCAAAATCAAGCGCAACAGGCTGCTAATTTTGTTCGTTATGTTTCAGGGAGTGTTACCCCGCTGCAGTTGCCAAATCTCAAAGCGTATGACACATTATATAGTCAGGCAATCCCTGCATCACCTACAGCGGCCCCCACTCTACAACAAATCCAAGCTCAGGCCACACTTGATAGTTACTTTACCAGCTTACGTACCTATGCAGCACAATTTTCTGTGGGTATGAGCAACTTATATTTTATCATGTCAAAACGCTTACCCCAAAACCAAAGTACTTCAGGCCAGACTCCATCAAGTCAGGCGTTAAGTGAATTTAATATGGCAACTTGGAGATTATTCAATTCTGATATGAGCGCTAATAATCAATGGATTAATCAAATTAATAATGCGTCACCAACCACAGTAGGAAAAGAAATTGCAACCTTACTTGCTGAAATGAACTATCAAATGTATTTGGACCGCCAAATTCAAGAGCGTATCTTGCTAACTAACAGTATTATGCTAATGCAAAATACGCGCACTACCCAACCTAGTGCTAATTTCTCTGCAAATCCGTCAACAAATTCATCTCAATGATTAGCAAGGTGAGCAGTTGTTCCCAATGCCTACACACCGAGAGCTCCTCACAAAAATTACACATAGTGAGGACTCTCTTGTTGTGCCAAGAGGGGTAAGAGCGTAGTGAAATTAAAAAATCTGTACTCAAATCAAGCCAATCGATGCTCAAAAAAACCTCAGGAACAATGCCTAAGGATTAAGCAAATGATCGATTTTCATTTTTTTAAAGAGTTACATTCATAAGAATTCGTTGTGCACTAGTTCGCCATGGAGCTTTAATGACTGTATTCGTACAATAATACTGTTCGCCCGAAAAACAACTTCAATCATATTGGTACATGCTAGTTTTTGAAAAATAGCTTAGCGGTACTGCTCCACTCTTCTTACTGACATTTGAAAAAACAAAGCAATTTCTTTAATCGTTTTTCCTTGGGCAGAGAGATATAAACATTGGTTCTCCCTTTTGGTTAAGCGAAAATCTAAATAAATCACTTGCCGTACCCAAACATGCGACAGTACATTTTTCATTTCTGACACTTGTTTTGCGCTAGGTTTGGCATTTCTTAGAAAGGCTAAATATTCTTTTGTAAAAGTCTTAAAAAATTTCTTTTGCTGACTCATAAAACCAAATTGGTTATTTCCATAACTATCCATAATCATCTCTTTTTTTAAGCGCGAGAAAAAATACAGGTAATATAGCAAAATGCTACCCGTAACAAAAAACCATAAGAAAAACTAGGCAAATTTTTTATATAATGAAATAAAAAAAATCAGTTAGTTGCTCTTAAGGGGATAAAATTGAGGGATAGTATTGATTTAAGTACTTGTACCATTGAAAAATGGTCCTGAAATCGTCTAATATGAGATCATCCATGATTTACCCCCAGTAAATTGTGGTTAGCTGGTAGTGGGGACGCCAATCCCTGCTATCAGCGCTTTTTAAAAAACTTAAAATGCTCGTTAATCTTATTGCATCCAGAAATAGGTTGCAATGAAAATTTATCTTTCATGTGAACAAAGGGACTTGGGAACACAAAAATAGAATTATTCCTGGCTCCACTGCCCAGTAAAACGTACATATTATCAAGCACAAGAATTATATATCGAAACAGCAGGCTGTGAAAAACGGTTCAAAATATAAAGAAATTTGCCGACGATTTAGATCGAATAAATGCCGTGGACAAGTCCTGAGAGAAATCAGCATCTTTTCTGAAGAACAATTAACCCAAAAAGCTAAGAAGCTATACTGCGTTTTAGGGTACTTCACGCCGTCTATAAATTAAATAATAATCATTAGACGCTATTGAATGTGTAGATAAAGCCCTGGACCGCAAAACAGCAACACGTTGATAGTCACTCAAAAAATGTTTCTCTCTTAGCGCTTCTACTAAAAAATTAAGATGCATTTCCACAGAAGGTTTATTCACAATAACCCACTGAGGTTTAATCTGCTCCTTAAGGTAGACAGCATAAGTTGCCAAATTACCACCATAACTAGCCTGCATTAATTCCTCATTATTTAAACACTGGCTGTCAATAAAACGAATATCCGGTCGTGCATTAAACCGAATAATTCCACAATCATCTAAAAGAACTGTAGCTCCTGGTGCCGCCTGCTCATTTAATATCTTGGCAATCATCATGCGATTTTGGTTTCTGCCCTGATATTCAGCAGCTTTCGTTTGTAAATCACTAAGATTAGTGCCAGGAATAAATAGAAAGGTTAAATTAATGATTACAAAAACAGTGATTAACTTTAAATTCCAGTTGGTCAATTTAAAATACTGCAAAAACTGATATACACCCAAAACAGCCAATAAAGAAAAAAGCGCCAATGGGGCCAAAAATAAACGCAAAAGATAAGCAAGAAGAGGATCTGCACTCCAAAGCATCAAACCATAAAGCAACGAAGGCAGCCACAATAATAAATGCCGGCAATCTTTCGAAGCTAAAAAATAAGGCAGTGAAGCAACTATTAAAGAAAGTGCTACCTGAAGATAATCAAGATCTACGATCCCAACTTGCCCGGGTGCTAAGGCTTTGCAAAGGTAACTGTTTGGAATCAAATGACCAAAATAATGAATACGCCAAATAAAATAAACTGTATATGGAAACACAAAACAAAAAAATGAAATAATTCCCCATAAATACAATGTCTTATAGCCATCGGTAAATCCTTTTACACCATTGTTCCGTAAGTGACAAAAGACAAAAAAAGTAACAGGAATGACCCAAACGCATCCTTCAAATCGTGTTAAACTAAGAAGAAGCAAAATAATATTAGTATTAATCCATGAATAAGTAGAGACCTTCGACGGTATAATCGGTTGTTCTAATTGAGAAGTGTATCCAAAAGCTGCAGCACATTGCCATATTAACAATAAAGACAAAGCACAAAAAAAAGTGCTTTCCAATCCGCTCACAGTCCACCAAATAACCCCAGCATAATGACTGAACAAAAACACCGGAAGCATTGCCAATAATGGACTAAAAAAAAGGCGGCTTAAACGATATAAAAATAACAGCCCCATTCCTAAACTAAAAACAGAAATCCATTTTATGGTAAGCGCTAAAGGCCATTGTAATTTAATAATTAAAGCAGCTAATAAAACCCACAAAAAATTGGAATATCCCTCAACACGTGGCATTGAAGCTTGCCAATGCAATCCTTGACCCTGAGCTAGTTGAGCCGCATAAGTCCAACTAATATAAGCATCATCAGTAGTAAATCCCCATGCTGCAAAAAGCGAGATTGCCAAATAATAAGCACAATAAGCAGCCAAAAAAAAAGCCAGTAACAATTCCTTTCGAGATGATAAAGAATTCAAAATTTTAGATCCTCCGTAAACGAAGCTCTGTTATTATGTTAGGTAACAGTACCTCAAATTCAGACTCAAGAATAACCGTGAGAAGCCAAACTGTCATCTTGTATTTACATAGATCATATAAAGCATTACCACATAAACATGAATCATTTAATCTTTATGTGGTAATTTGAGACGCATTAACTTAATATTCACCAATACTTCTCGAGTGCCCTCGAGGCCGAATGAACGATTTAATACCATGTCAAAAAAAATAATTTTTCAAGATTCTTTTCTAGTTTCTGGCATTATGTGTTTCACAGGATGTGGAGCAACGATTCAAAATGAGTTTAATCGGCATTTTCAGACATATAAACGTAAAAATCACCTGCCTGAAGACATGCAATTAATCATGGATGCTGAACCTCAAGCTTTAGGTATTCATCGCTTATTTATAACCATTACTACTAATGAAGAAGAATTGAATCAATATGAACACCATGCTCAATCCTTTTCTACTCTATTCAAAAAATGTATCGCTTCAATCGGCTTTAAAGTCATTAAGAACTGTGACGAAGAAAAAAATGATTCGTATAAGAAAAATTGGATAAATATTATAATCAATTTCTTAGCAATCGGAGCTATCGGTATTTTATCAATAATATTCCCCCCATCACTATTTCTTACCATTGGTCTCACTAGCCTCTCATTTTTAACTACTGCGTTTACTGGAAGAAATTACCTTATTAATTTCTTCAAACACAGACACGGTCAAAACATGTTTGATATGAATACAACAGTCACTTTAGGATGGTTTTTGTCTTTTATACATACCCTTTATCACGTTATAACAATGCCTTTAGTATGTGATTTTTCCATGATATTCATGTGTTTTATTATGCCGGTGACATTATTCACGCTTATTAATGGGATGGATGAAATTAAACGTCAGGTTTTAAATCAATCCAAGAAAATGCATTTAAAAGGATTGAACATGTTATTTCCTCAAATGGCTAATGAATACGAGTGTTATCAATGCTCCTCATTAGAACAGGAACTGTTTTCTCAGTCAAAAGAAGATCTTTCGGCTATTTTTCAACGTAAAGAAAAAATATTAACTAATAAATTAATTAAGGAACAAAAAAGTTTACTTAAAGAAGGGATGCTCGTTAAAGTAAATTGTGGAGAATGCTTTCCTGTGGATTGCAAACTTATTTATGGCCATACCCTAGTTGATTCTTCTCTTTTAACTGGGGAACCGAAACAGTCAAAGCGATTTTTAGATTTTATCCCTGCTGGTGCCATTAATCTGAGTGAACCCGTTATTGTTTATGCCACCCAGAATCCCTACCAAAGTACTGTTAATCAAATGTTGTTTCGTGCCAATAGAGCTCAGCAGCCTATTACTGCGAAGCCCAATCATGTTTTTACTTACGTCTATAGTTCATTAATCTTGATTGGACTTATAACAGCAATTTGTGCTCCTCTTGCTTTAGGTATTCTTACTTTTTCTTTATCCTTGCAAAATATTACGGGTATTTTATTTGTAATTTGCCCATGCACCATAGCCCTAGCTCACGAGTTACCAAACTTAATTAGTATTTATCACCGTTCTACTAAAGGCATTATGATACGTGATAAAAATTTATGTAGTCGATTTAATGAATTAGATACCATTGTCTTTGACAAAACAGGAACACTGACTACAGGTAATAGTCAAGTTGATTCTTCTATAGGAATTTCTTCCTCATTATGGGAAAAAGTTTATCTATTGGAAAAGCACTACGGATGTCAACATCCACTCGCTAAAGCCATTACCCATCATTACGCAACCCGCACAAAATATCGAAGCATTATCCAAAGTATTGACAAGGTTTCCCCTGATCCTTCCAGTCGAGGATTATCAGCTCATGTGCAAGGAAAACAAATTCATGTGGGGAATTCACTGTATTTAGCCGAATCAGGCATCAAATTACCTAAAATCGATACCCTTAAGACAGAACAAGGATTAACTGCAGTTTATGTTGCAGAAGATAAAATCTATAAAGGAGTAATCTATATTAAGCATGAAATTAGAGCGGATGTTTTAGCCACACTTGATCGTTTAAAGAAAAAAGGCAAACAAATAATTATGCTCACTGGAGACAGTCCCTCTGCTGCCATAGGCTTTAATCAACAAAATGGTGTTTTTTTTGCTCCAAAAGATATTTATGCTTCACAGTCTCCCCAAGATAAAGAAAATTTTCTATCTGACTTAATGAGTAATAAAGGGATAAATCCTCACAACGTCTGGTTTGTTGGCGATGGTTTAAATGATGCCTCCTGTGCCAAAATAGTTACTGAAAAAGGAGGGGTTAGCTGTGCTATAACATCAGAAGATAAAGCTTCTTTTTTTACAGACATCAGTTTAAATGGGTCACTCAATTATTTGTTTGAACACAATAAGCTGAATCAATTTTTGAAAAAAAATAAGCTCCAGAATCAAGGATTATTAATTTATGGCACTCTGGCATTTATCGCCTTTATTGTTTCTTTTTCAATTGCAGGTATTGCTGTCTCCCCTATCATTCCTCTAATTATCATGACCTCAACTACATTGATGGTATTATTTAATTCATATCGTATGCAACTAACCATTGATAGCGCATTAGATAAAAATACTTCATGGTTCAAACAATTTTTAGCTTCCGATCTCTCCATTGGATTACTGGTGATGGCCAGCCTGCAATTCATGTGTGGCCTACTTATATCAACAATGGTTAAAGGTGGACTCTCTCTTCTGGTCATTACATTTACTGCTGGGGCAGCTCCTGCCATAAGTAGTCTCTGTCTATTAACAGCTGTTAGTTTAAGTGTTTTATTTATCGTATTGGCCAGTACTTCTTTCTTATTTGATAAGCATCTTGATCGGCGACAAAAAGACAGCCTTGATTTATATAAACATAGTTCTCTATCATTAAAAAACTCATTTGTACAAGGAAAGAATATAGTAGGACCATTAAGTATTGTTCATGAAAAAACAAGAAGAAATGAATCGCTCCTCTTAGAACAGAAGTGGACCCCATCGATGAGACCACGATCCCTTACTATTTAGCTAGTGTCCAATTTATTGGAACATCGAGGCATTGCGCCTGATGACAGGCTACCTGTAGAGCAAGCTGTGTCAATGAGGAGTCCTGAGGAACGAAGGAAGCTCATGGATACTACTTGAACGTAAGGTATTCTAGTCATTAAGAGCCTGCCGTTTTCTGCGATCATGCTGCTACTCTAAGTCCATCGTAACACTCTGATGGCGTACATTTTCCGAGTGATTCATGAGGTTTTTCGTCATTATAAAACCGAAAATATTCACGTAACCCATGGCGCAATGCTAGCACTGTCGGATATTCTTTTAAATACACATCTTCATATTTAACAGAGCGCCATAATCTTTCAATGAACACATTGTCTACCCAGCACCCTTTTCTATCCATGCTAATCTGGATATCATGGTCCTGCAACACGTTAATAAAAACTTTGCCAGTAAACTGGGAGCCTTGATCTGTATTGAAAATGCCAGGTGCGCCATAGCGCCTGATAGCACTTTCTAGCGCACTCACACAGAAACTATCATCCATGGTGTTAGGTACTTCCCAAGATAATACTTTACGGCTATACCAATCCATAATAGTTACTAAATACACAAAGCCACCATACATGCGGATATATGTCAGATCGGCACACCAAACTTGATTAGGTTGAGCAATAGTCAAGCTTTGTAACAGATACTGACCTATTTGCGTGTACAGTTTCTCACGTTCTTTTTCTAGCGATTCTACGTCCTTTTCATTTTCATTTTTACCACTAAATAGATGCTTGCTGCTTTCTAATAACAGCCTTTTCCATTGGTTAATTTGTGTTGGATGTACTTCAAATTCCGATGCTAATTCATTGGGCGTTTTATGACCTTTTAATG
>NZ_JBAQZB010000078.1:0-3022 GCF_049790535.1 Legionella sp. | reverse complement strand
TATTAAATTTAATTCATTTTTTGTTTTTTACGTATCCCGCATTAGCCAGCGCTATACATTAAGTGAAGATTTTTTTAGGTTGATGGATTCCTCATTGCCAGTTTGGGCTGGATATGCGGGAAAACCCTAATTAGAAAGCCAGATTATAATTATATCATTTTATCCCTTGACACCATATAAACCTTTCTATAGCATTGCTCAATTAATGGAAAATTTGATTAGCATCCTAAACTAGTTATGGAAAATAAAATTTCAAAAAATAGTGCTGATAATTTACAAAGTTATTTTTATTGTTTATGCCTCCTTGAAAATAGAACAGTAAAATCAGTCAACTCAAAAAAATTCAGATTAATTGCTCAACATTCGAAACAGTCAAACACATCCTAACTAGTTAGGCTATTTTGCACTCAAAGAATTCATCTATACAGCAAAACTACAGTAAATAGATAATCGGATTTATATCATAATGAAAGGAAATAAATATGAAAACAAAACTGATTTATATAATAGGCTCTACAGTAATAGCATGCCCTGTTTATTCGAAAATTCCCTCATTTGTTGGTGATCTCATTGCTCGCGATTTAGCAGGCCTAGGCCGACCCGTAGGTCATGTTGGTATTGCAAGTGCCCCTGATTATAGAATGAGACCTACAGTTGTTCTTGAGGCTTTGGATACTGCTCCACATATTCAAGAAAATACGATCGACAACTTTAAGTCACGATCAAAATTTTGGGGAAGCAAGGGTGGGCTATTATCCCCTAGATCCTATGAATCATATACTGTAGCTAATAGAATAGTTAGACAATACTATGCTTGTCCTGAGTATACTCGCACGTGGAGATGGAAAGAAGGTAAAATTGATGGCAACACCAGACCAATTTCATGCGGTCAATTCCGATGTGATACTTTAGTAAATTATGCCTATGCATTCAACTCAGGATATAGCTTGCCAACATATAATACGGTATGGACCACTCCATTAGCTATATATAATTATTTTCCTGTTGATTCCGATTTACTGATACCGGAGCGGATAACAACTCAATCAGATTTGGTGTCTGCTGACATACATGCCAATATAAGCTCAATAAATGAAGATAATCTTAAAGAGTTAAATGCTGAAAATTTTTATCAGATACTTCAAAACTCCTCCAATATTTCGAAGAAAGAAATTAGGTATTTATGGAAATTACTTACGTCAAATCAAGTTGATAGTAAAGTTAAAATCCTTTTCTATGATTTTATTTCTTTTGAAAATCCAGATTATTTGATAGATGAAATTATTAAACAAGCCAAAAATGAAACAGGAGAAGCAAGACATAAGTTATTGGTAACTTTACAATCAATTTATCAAAACAGCTTGGAGAAAAATGAAAAAACCAGCTTAAAAAAAATTAGTAATTATTTTAAGGAACTTCGACTTCAAGATTTAGATAAAAATGATGGTGGCATTGTTTATAGAGGACTTGCAACTTTATCACCAAAATATCTTACTAAAACAGCTAATTTAACAAATATGGATAAAATTCATGTTGCCATATTAAGCCTTAAAAACGATAGGACTAATGAGAAAAAATATGTGTATGATATTATTAGTAACTTAGATAACCCAGATGATACTTTGGTAGTAACCGCCAGCTATCAATATCTTACACAGTTATTAATTAATAGTGATTTAAGTTTCTTCTCCCAGGGAAGTAAGCAATTGTTTAAAAAACATTTAGATAATAAAAGCATGACTAATCACAAGCAATCTATGCTTTATCCATCTGCTTATCTTGAATTTAAAGCTGCATTAAACGCCAGCAAAGCTGAAGAAATTCCTGTATTAGCAAATGAATATCTTCAGTTGTTAAATCCTGAGATTCAAGAATCAACCTTCAATGGTTTTACAGATTTTACGAAAAGAATTAAACGAAATTAATTAATAGCTAAGGCTATATTTAACTTGAAACACGGAGGTTATTTGTACATTCAGAAATAGAGATGATTTTAAAAGTTAAAGCCAAAAAACCAGACATTGATTCGCTTTCTTGAGTCAATGCCAAAGTACTACAATATCACCCCTACCTTTAACACCAACAGGTAACCAACCTCGTAAATTCGTCTTTAAAAAACCATGAGGCAGCAATGCTGCCTCAAAAGAAAAGAGATAAAGAAGAACTAAGTAAAAGCCTGGACACACCGAACAAAGCTAAAGCTGTTCTTATTGCCGACGTCTTCTATACCCGTCGGGAAATTCACGTTTCGCGCGAAAGTATTGGAGATGATGGACTGCGTTGAACTCCAGTAGAGCCCGGACGAGAACTCACCAAAGTTGCAAGGGATTGCAGCGTTGGAGCATAGCGCATTATGGACTGTGGACAGCTCATTTATTGCAGGAAGATACCAGTCTATACTAATGTCTTGGCAGAGTAGGGCTGCACAGTCGGTAGGATCTCCGAAGCAGGATATATCCGCAACAATAGCGTTGGTATTGCTAGCCCCATCATCTAAGCTTGATGCACCGACTATACTAGAAAGAATACTCGTCCATAGGCTATCAAAACCTTGTGCCACATCAATGACGACCTTGCCGCTGCCTCCGCTTTCCTCAAATACCAGCCCTCCTAAATAAGAAAAGGCAATCAAGGCAATGGGACTATTGGCTGTGTTGCTGCCGCTGACAGTAATCGTACAGGGGGCGTAAGGTGTGTTCGAAGTCAGTTCCAGTGTACAACTGGCTCCAGGGGCCACACTGGTACAATTGCTGTCGTCAACGGACAGATTGGGGCAAGCTGCCTTATTGCTGACCGTAATTGCATTAGCATTCATGACACTGTGCACATCATTGGTGATTTCTAATGACAACGGTATTCCAAATACCGTAACAACCCGGTTTTGCTGTACAGGACTCACGATGCTTATCAGTGGTTGATCGGTTACACTCACATCGACATTTACCGTATTGGTATTATCTCCTGCTATGAGAATGTTGGTTGGTCCCTCAGGTGTGCTCGTGGCTAAAGTAATCGTACAGCT
>NZ_JBAQZB010000077.1:0-2257 GCF_049790535.1 Legionella sp. | reverse complement strand
AATTAACCTGAAGGTGGCGAATCTAGTGATTTCTTGTACGAGAAACGTTGAATATTAAGGACAGAATGAACTAATATAACGTAGGTCATGATATTTTACTCCTTCAAGTAAATGTTGTGGCTTAGCTGGTAGGGGGAACTCGAATTCCTTCTATCAGCGCTTTTTAAAACTTAAAACTGCCTAATAATCTTATTGCATTCAAAATTAGGTTGCAATGAAAATTTATCATTTAAATTGATTCTTGTATTAATCGGATAAACCCAGTCTGGTAACAGACTGGATTCCCCTAAAAACTTTACCATTAGCCATAACCCTCTAAATCGTAAGAAAATTTTTCCAATAATTGAATTTAGTGTAGTAATGGGAAGAGATGATAAAAGGAAATTTAAATAATCCATTTACTGGATGGGCCGAAAGTGAGTTTTTATGTCTTGAGGGAGCAAGTGGAATTTAATGTACAAAAGGCATTTATGTAATTTGAAAGCTAATCAAATTATGTTCAATGAACTGCAATTATTGAACGCCGCTGCGTAAGGTGAGTTATTAAGTTCAGATAAACTCGATGAAGAAATAATAAACGCCATCTTTATTTCTTTAAAAAGTATTTTATCCCCCCTAAAGCAAGAGCTCTCTTCTTTTAGAAAGAAATAATATTCCCCATTGCTTGACCGAAGCGTAATACACTCTTCATATGTATATTCTTATCCCAACACACCGTTTCTCCATTAGCAAACAATAAGATTACCGTGGAACCCAGTTTAAAATAGCCCATTTCATCACCTTTAATCATGTCTCTCTGTATTGCAGCGTTGCTGTAATCAAAATAAGTATTTTTTTTACTGCGTTTGATATCGCCATGCCAACTAGTACCGATAGCTCCTACTATCGTTGCGCCAACCATAACGATTTTCATAGGACCTGCTTTAGTAGAAAATGAAATAACCAAGCGTTCGTTTCGAGCAAAGAGTTTTGGAACAATTTGAGCTGTAGCTGGTTGAACAGAAAATAATGCACCTGGAATATAAGTCATGGAATTAAGAGTGGCGTCCATAGGCATGTGTACTCGGTGATAATCTTTAGGGGCTAAATACAAAGTGGCGAATTGCCCATTATCAAATTGTTGTGCCGTTTCATCGGAACAAGCCAAAAGTTCAGCAACTGAATAATAATGCCCTTTTGCTTGAATCAATTGTCCTTTGTGTATGGCGCCCATTTCGCTGACACACCCATCTACTGGAGAAATAAGATCTGTTGCTGCCAAAGGTCTACACTCAGGCTTTAAATGACGAATAAAAAAATCATTAAAATTGACATAGGCAGTAGGATTTTCAATTAAAGCCTCGCTCATGTTCACCTGGAAGCGATTGATAAACGATTGAATAATATAATTTTTTACTCTTTGCTCCTTAACTTCTGCTAAATAACCAGCTAAAGCTGTAAGCGCATGCTTGGGGAGAAGATATTGTGGAAAAATTTTTAATAAGTTTAAAGTCATACAGGTACTCACAAAATTTAAAAAGCAGAATCATAACCTATACTGAGTACTGCCACAATTTACAAGTTAAAACAATTAGATGTATACCAGACGTCGAGAGGATTCTTGAGATGAAGCAGATTTTTGCTCAATGTTATTTACTATTCTTATTGTAAAGTACTTGTTATACCTATATCCGTGCTTTCTTTACTGGGAGGTTTTTCTATTCGCCCCGTTTGGGTAGCTCATTTACAGATTTGATCCGTTAAACTAATGAACGCTTCTCGTAATAATTTTAATCTGATGGCAAATGTCTTTATTCAATGCTCGTAGTTCCTCACCTGAATTACTTTGAGTAAAAAACCAAAGATTACCTGTTTTTTGTACTTTAATAAAGTTAGCAATACCCAAGGTAAGAAGGGTAATTACTATATTTGTTATTGCGATAATGGCTTTGTATAAGTCTGATTCGACAGGTGGATCAACAATGTTTACTATATCTTTTTCAATTTGTTTAATTTGCTGTGCAACCTTTTTAAAAGTAGAATGTTCAGTACCTTTCGTTTTCATCAAAGCATCACAAACAATTGTATATAATTGTATCCTATAAGTGGCTAGTGCATCTTGCCAGGTGGTATACATTGTGCGGTCAGATGCTGAGAGTTCCACACGAATTTTTATCTTAACGCATTGAAAAAAGGGATAAAAAAATTGAATGTGCATGGTGATTATGATCAAATAGTGTTTCCAGACATTAAGAGATCGACACCATGCACCAGATGC
>NZ_JBAQZB010000076.1:0-21661 GCF_049790535.1 Legionella sp. | reverse complement strand
CCCTATTTAAATGAGCATTAAGTCTACCCAATGATCATATAAAAGGCAATTACATTACTTCATTTGATAAAAGAAAAATTAAATAATCACCAAATAACACAACGCTGCTTATTCACCATAGAGCTTCCATCTGGCAAATTAAATGCTGATTGAAATTGTGGGATATTTGCCAAACTGCCGTTGACTCTATATTTTGCAGGGGGGTGAGGATCTGTTGTAACCTGATTTTGTAATTGCTGTGGTCTTATATTCATTGCCCAAACATGTGCGGCTCCTAAAAAGAATTGTTTATCGGGGCTCATGCCATCAATAGTTTTGGCATTTTTGTAAGCATTAGAATGATGAAAAGCTCTATACGCTATAGTAATGCCTCCTAAATCAGCAGTGGCTTCACCCACTACTAATTTTCCTTGTACGTACATGTCTTCATTAACGGCATAGTGTGAAAACTGATCAATAATACATTGGGTTGCGGCTTTGAACTTAACTAGATCCGAGGGTGTCCACCAATTTTTTAGATTCCCATTCCCATCAAATTGCCCTCCCTGATCGTCAAATCCGTGGGTCATTTCATGTCCCATTACAAATCCAATAGCTCCATAATTTACTGCTGCTGGCGCTTTAGGATCGAAAAACGGTGCTTGCAGGATTCCTGCAGGGATATTCAAATTATTCATTGACGAATCATAATAAGCATTCACTGTTTGTGGTGCCATAGCCCATTCGCTGCGATCAATAGATTTGCCAATTTTATCAAGGTCGCGTTTAATTAAAAATTGATTCGCACGAATTACATTTAATACATAAGAACCACGATCAATTTTTAAAGAAGAATAATCCCACCACTTAGATGGATAACCCACACGTTCTTCCATTAAATCTAATTTTTTTAATGCTGCTTGGCGAGTTTCCGGTTTCATCCAAGCCAAGTTACTAATATCTTCACGCAAAACAAAACGAATATTCTTAAGAATATCCAATGCTTGTTGTTTAGCTGCTGCGGAAAAATAGCGATCGACGTACATTTTACCAATTGCAAAACCCAAAGCTCCATTTTCAGTAGCTACAACTCGTTTCCACCGTGGCAATATTTTTTCAGTGCCTGTTAAGGCAGTAAGCATCTTGAAGTTTTCGTCGACAAAAGGCTTTGATAAATAAGAAGCTAAATCGTCAATTAGATGCCAACGCAAATAGATTTGCCAATCATGTAAAGGCACATTATTTAATTGCGTACCCAGTGCTTTAAAGAAGTCTGGCATTGCTACATTAATACTCTTGAGATTATTCTGACCCATAGCAGCGAAATAAGCAGGCCAGGAAAAACCTGGGGTAATTTGCGCTAATTGCTCCTGATCCATAATATGATAAATCGCATGAGGATTACGTTGTTCTACCGGAGACATAGAAACCTGAGCTAATTGAGTTTCTAATTTCATAACTGTATTTGCTGCAGTTGCCGCCTTTTGGGGTGCATCGCCCAATAATTCAAACATCTTGGTCATATGAGCTACATAGGCCTCGCGAATCTGTTTAAATTTGGCTTTATCTTGTAAATAATAATCTCTATTAGGCAGCCCTAAACCTCCTTGTACTACAGTGGCAATCATTTTTTTACTGTTTTTATAATCTTGCATGCTGCAAAAACCAAAAAAAACATTAATCCCTATTTGATGCAAATGCGCTATCTCATTTTGTAAATCTGTTAAATTTTTGAGGGCATTAATACGATCAAATTCAACTTGTAAAGGCTTAATACCTAATTGATTAATGCTGCCTTCATCCATTCCGCTAAAGTAAAAATCGCCTACTTTCTGTTCAATACTACCTTGCTTAACCTTAGTATTAGCTGCAATAGCAATAAGCATCTGATGAATAAGAGTCTGCATTTTTTCACTGACACTATTAAAACTACCCCAACTTGAATATTCCGGCGGAATAGGGTTATTTTTTTGCCAGTTTCCATTGGCATAAGTATAAAAATCCTGGGCTGGTGAAATCGTTGGATCAAGCCAGTCCATATGAAGTGCATTATCAGCTTGTAATTTATGTGATTTAAGATCTGCAGAAAATACTAGGCCTACAGAGAAACTGCACAGTAAAGCAATAGTAAAAAGTTTTATATTAAATTTCATGACGCTATTCCTTTACCAATAATTAACTAACATCTGAGGATGTCAAACGAATTAAAAGAATATCTTTAAGAAAAAATATTATGCTTCGACAGGAAAAAATTCAGTGTGTAATACTGGAGGATAGTCTTCTGCATCAAAATAGGTATATTCCCAGGCATCCTGTCGGACCATTAATTCGCGTAATAATCGATTATTCAGTTCGTGACCCGATTTACAGCCCTCAAAAGCACCAATTAAACTAGAACCCAATAGATAAAGATCACCAATAGCATCCAGAACTTTGTGAGTAACAAATTCTGATTCAAAACGAAGTCCATCATCATTAAGGACACGGTAGTCATCAACAACAATCGCGTTATCTAAACTGCCTCCTTTCGCTAAATCACACTCACGTAATTTTTCATAATCAGAAAGGAAACCAAAAGTACGGGCACGAGATACCTGTTTCACATAAGAAGTGGTTGAAAAATCAAAGCTGACTGTTTGCGGTTTATCGTTAAAAGCAGGGTGATCAAAATCAATAGTAAATGAAATTTTGTATCCGTTATAGGGATAAAATTGAACGTATTTATCATTATCTTCTACACGGATGGGTTTGGTAATACGAATATATCGTTTCGCAGCATTTTGCTCACAAATACCTGCCGATTGAATAAGGAAAACAAATGGGGCCGCACTCCCATCCATAATTGGTAACTCAGGTGCATTGACATCAATATAGGCATTATCAATACCTAAACCTGCCAAAGCTGAAAGCAGATGTTCCACCGTAGCAATTTTAACCTGGCCATGGTGAAGCGTGGTACATAACATAGTATCACCAACATGCTCGTAAGAAGCGGGAATTTCTACTACCGGAGAAAGATCTACTCGCCTAAAAACAATACCAGTATTTACAGGAGCAGGTCTTAGGGTTAAAAGCACTTTCTCACCCGAATGCAATCCCACGCCAGTAGCCTGGATCACCTTTTTAGGAGTTCTTTGTTTTATCATTCAGTGCTCACCTTGTTTCTCATTCCTTTCAATATTTATTTTGCAGGCAAAAACTCAGCGATTTTACCAACAATTTACAGTGTAGTCTATTTTTTTATAATTGGCTTAAGATACTCTCAAAATTTATTAATGACTGTATCCAGCTTTGGCTACAGTCACTCATTAAAACTCACTATGCTTCTTCTTGACGACGTAAAAAAGCGGGTATATCAAGATAATCCATATCAGAAACGTGCTCGCTATTTGATTTACCTTCACCTGAAGTTGCTGTTGCTAAATGCACTTGTTTACGTACTACGGCAGGTCTGTCCAATTGTTCATAATCGAATGAGCCATCGCTTCTCATCGTTTCAATCAAACGAGCACGATGTGCTTGCTGTGGTTGTGCCTGTTGATGACGCTGTCTTGTGTCTCCCAAACCCGTAACAATAACTGTAACCCGCATTTCTTCAGTCATTTCGGGATCAATTACTGTTCCAACAACTACAGTAGCATCATCAGAAATAAATTCTTTAACCACATCACCGACTTCTTCAAACTCACCAATTGACATATCAAGGCCAGCGGTAATATTAACTAGAATTCCTCGTGCACCTGAGAAATTCACATCTTCTAATAACGGTGACGCAATTGCCGCCTCAGCTGCCTGGCGTGCTCTTTGTTCACCAACTGCACTACCAGTTCCCATCATTGCCATGCCCATTTCAGACATTACTGTACGCACGTCTGCGAAATCAACATTGATTAAACCTGGACGGGTAATCAAATCAGAAATACCTTTTACAGCGCCCAGTAATACATTGTTTGCAGCTTTAAATGCATTTAACAAGCTAATATTTTTACCTAAAACACTGAGTAATTTATTGTTAGGGATAGTAATTAATGAATCGACATGTTCTGCTAAACGACGAATCCCCTCTTCAGCTGCTAATGCACGTTGTTTACCTTCAAAAGAAAATGGTTTCGTTACAATTGCAACAGTTAAAATTCCTAATTCTTTAGCAATTTCAGCAAATACAGGTGCAGCACCTGTTCCAGTACCACCGCCCATTCCTGCAGTAATAAATATCATATCTGCGCCAGTTAAAATTTCTCTAATCAGCTCTCGGTCTTCTTCAGCGGCTTCGCGACCAATTTGGGGGTTTGCGCCAGCACCTAAACCTTTAGTAAGTTCATCCCCTAATTGAACATGAACTTTTGCATTAGATGCTCTTAATGCTTGAGCATCTGTATTGGCACAGATAAACTCAACACCATCGATATTTTCAGCAACCATATGCTCAACAGCATTCCCACCACCACCACCGACACCAACTACTTTAATTACCGCATTATTACCTTGCAACTGACCTTCCATTAATTCAAACATAACCGTGCTCCTCATATGTTCATTCTGTAATAGCAACTATTAAAAATTTCCTCTTATCACAGCCTGCCTGTTTAAAAATTTCCTTGAAACCACTCTTTCATACGTATCCACATACCTTTCGAATTTTCACTCATTGCAGGGATATTATAACGTGCATCATATTGTTGTTGGAAACCATGCAGCAATAATCCCACTCCAGTAGCAAAAGCAGGATTTTCTGTAGCCTCTGCTAATCCGACTACATGATGAGCAAAGCCCTTTCTTACTGGCATTTCAAAACAAAGTTCAGCAAGTTCAATTGCGCCATGTATATTTGAAGCCCCCCCAGTAATAACAATACCTGCAGCCATTCTTTCTTCAAAACCACTTCGACATAATTCATTACGAACTAAAGTAAATAATTCTTCATAACGCGCAAACACTACATCAGCTAGAGCTTTAGCAGAAATTTTTCTCCCAGGTCGATCATTCACGCTTGGCACTTCCAACATCTGGCTTGAATTTGCTAATTCAGGTAATGCACAGGCATGCTTGAGTTTAATAGATTCTGCAGCTTTAGTTGGTGTACGTAAGGCCATAGCTATATCATTGGTTACTTGATCCCCAGCAATAGGAATTACAGCGGTATGTTGAATCGCACCATCAACAAATACAGCAATATCCGTAGTCCCACCGCCAATATCAATGAGGCACACACCAAGATCTTTTTCATCTTCTGTAAGAACTGCATGGCTGGAAGCCAATTGCTCCAGAATAATATCACTGACCTCTAACCCGCAGCGACGCACGCATTTTACAATATTTTGTGCCGCACTTACTGAACCGGTAACTAAATGTACTCGTGATTCAAGTCGTACCCCAGCCATTCCTATAGGTTCACGAATACTGCCTTGATAATCAATAATGAATTGTTGAGGTAGAATATGCAGAATTTTTTGATCCGCAGGAATTGCTACCGCTTTGGCGGTCTCTATAACTCGCTCCACATCAGCTTGCGACACTTCTTTATCGCGAATTGCAACAATTCCGTGAGAATTTAAACTGCGAATATGGCTCCCTGCTATGCCGGCAAAAACGGTTCGCACTTCACAATTCGCCATTAATTCAGCTTCCTGAACCGCGCGTTGTATGGAATGAACTGTAGCTTCAATATCAACTACAACTCCGCGTTTTAAACCACGGGATGGATGACGGCCTATTCCAATTATTTCTATTGTTCCATCGGACGTTACTTCGCCAATAAGCGCAATAATTTTTGAAGTACCTATGTCCAAGCCAGTGATAATTTTTTTTTCTATTTTTTTAGCCATTATCGTTCCGTTTGTTGTGTCCACTGCACTGCCATGCCTCTTGGGTAACGTAAGTCCACGCTTGCCAGTTGATCTGCTTTTTGTGCAAAAACTGCGGGATATGCCTTACAAAAACGCAGCAGCCGTGCCTCTAACTCATTCTTTCCTAAGTATATTTTTACGTTGTTACCCATTAGCAATACCCAGGATTGATTGTCTCTTAAATGCAGACCAATAGCATTCAATCCATACATTGATAATATCTTACTCAATTTTTCGTAAACTTGTAAGACTTCTGTTTGTTGAGATACCGGTCCTTTTAATCGCGGCATAATCATATCCTGAGATACTTTGCCTTCATTAAAAAGTTTACCCTCTGCAGTCATTAGAGCATTACCCCAAATGGCAACCGGTTTTTTTTCAACAAGCTTTATTTTTACTGTATCCGGCCAATCACGCTCTACAGTCACTGTATCCACCCAGCTCATTGAACTTAATTCATTTTTCAATTCGCTCAGTGGCAGGCTAAAAAAGCTATCGCCCGCATATTTTGCTAATACATCCTGTAATTCCTTATGAGTGACATACTCATAACTTGCTGCAACTTTAAACGTTGCAATTGGAAAGAAATCTGGACTAAACAAATAATAACAACCCAGACGCCCTGCCAAAACTATTGCGCTAAAGATTAAACCCCAGAGGAGGAACATATAACGTACCCTCTCCCAGTAGTCATTGTCCTTGTTTTTAGTCATTACGCTCATAGATAGTTGGTTACTAGATGTTTACGACAATGCCAATGTACCATTGCCATACGAATTAACTCATCAAGTAAATCTGCATAAGCCAAACCACTTTCCTGCCACAATTTTGGATACATACTGATCGAAGTAAAACCAGGCAAGGTATTTATTTCATTAAAATAGATCGTTTCAGTCTTATCATTGACAAAAAAATCGATTCGCGCCATCCCCTTACATTTTAGACGCATAAAAATATCTGCAGCTGCCTGCTTTAGTTTTTCTTGCAATGATGGACTTAAAGAAGCGGGAATAATTAATTCAGTTTGATTGTTATCTAAGTATTTTGCAGAATAGGAGTAAAAACCATCTGGATGATGAACACGAATTTCACCAGCAACACTCACTCTTGGTGCTGTACAGGGTATAGTATTTTCAAGTACGGATAATTCAATTTCACGGCCTTCAATAAAAGACTCAACCAATATCTCTTCGTCATAACGTAAGGCATCATCCACCGCAACGATAAGATCATCTATATTTTTTGCTTTATGAATACCTACACTTGAACCCATTGCACAGGGCTTAACAAATAAAGGCCAACCAAATTCAGCAGCAACTTCCTGACAAAACCGCTGTCTTTCAGCCGCAGAAGCATGCCAGGATAAAACTTTGTAACGCGCCGATTTTAAACCATCGATGCACACTATTCTTCTAGCCATATCTTTATCCATACCAATAGACGAGGACAATACATCACAACCTACATAAGCGACGCCAGCTAATTCCAGCATTCCCTGTAAACAACCATCCTCATATAAAGGCCCATGAACTACAGGAAAAACAACTTCGGCATCAACTGCTAAACGTCCATTCCTCAGTAAGTTTTCTAGAGGCTTAGAATGTTCTGTTACGACAGGAAGCTTGTCTTTATAAGCTAATAAATCCTCATACTGATTCACATGAAATGAACCCTCTTTGTCCATAGCAACAGGAATAATATGATATTTTTCAGTATCTAAATGTGCAAAAACAGAAGCAGCTGAAACTAATGAAATTTCATGCTCGCCAGATTTTCCACCATAAAGCAACACCAAGTTGATAGGTTTGGACATTAAGAGTCTCCAATAATATGTACTTCACGCATTAACTCAATTTTTGTCTGCTCACGAACTTTAGTTTGTACCAAATCAATCAAGGCTTCAATATGAGCTGCTGTCGCGGAACCTTGATGATTGATAATAAAATTGGCATGCTTCTGAGAAATCATCGCTCCGCCAATACTATGTCCTTTTAATCCACACGACTCAATAAGTTGTGCCGCGAAATTCCCTGGGGGGTTTCTAAACACAGAACCACAATTATATTCATTCGTCGGTTGAGTATTTGCCCGGTGTGCCAACAAATCTTTAATGACTTGCAAAGAAATTTCCTTTTTTCCAGAAGGTAATTTAAAAGTGGCTGAAATGAACCCTTCATCTGCTAATCCAGAGACATGTCGATAAGCTACTTCATATTCTTCTGGTTTTCGTATTTTAATTTCACCATTGCGTGTCATGGTTTGCAGCTCAACAACTGATTGCCAGGTTTCACTACCATGACAACCTGCGTTCATCCGCAAGGCACCACCCATCGTCCCCGGAATTCCTGCCCAAAATTCACCGCCAGACAAATTATTTCGCGCACAAAAACGCGCCATGCTGGCACATGAGACTCCCGCCTCCACTTTAACTGTATTAGTATCTAAAAGCTTGATTTCTTTTAAACATCCTTGAGTAAGCACCACAGTGCCTGAAAAACCAATGTCCTTAATTAGTGAATTAGAACCTAAACCTAACCATAATAAAGGCTCGCTAGCCGGCAAATTACGAAGGAATAATGCCAAATCAATAGTGTGAGCAGGTTTATAAAGCCTGGCTGCAGGCCCACCAACACGCCAGGTTGTATACTCTGCCAAGGATTCATTACACAATAGAGTGCCTTGATATTCGGTTTTCTGCTCACACTCTTTCTCTACTGTATTCATATTGATTCTCACAGGTTCTTCATCAGATTCATGGCAATTTGACCAATGTTTCCAGCACCCTGTATCAAGATCACATCACCATCCTGAATAAACTTATCAAGCTGGATTTTAAGTGATTGTTCATCCACCAGGGTGACATTTTTATCCTTACTTCTGATTTTTTGGGCCAGCACCTCACTGCTTATTCCAGCGATAGCACTTTCTCCAGCCGAATAAATATCGAATAAAAATAGTTTATCAGAAAGACTCAGTACATTAACAAATTGGTCATGCAATGATTGAGTTCGACTGTAACGATGAGGTTGAAATACATGGACTAAACGTTTATTGGGCCATACCCGACGAAAGGCATCAATAGTTGATAAAATTTCTTGCGGATGATGACCATAATCATCCACAACAAGAGCTGCACCCTTCTCAAATTGTTTTTCTCCCAACATTTGGAAACGGCGTCCTACTCCCTGGAATTTTGCCAAAGCGTTAATAATTGCTGCATCATCAATACCTAATTCAGTTGCAATCGCAATTGCTGCTAAAGCATTCAATACATTATGACGACCAGGATACTGAAAACTGATGTTTAATGGTGGGTATGGTGCTGGTCGTCTTACAGTAAACTCACTAACCAACTCATTCTGTATCCAATCAGCAGCGCAATAATGAGCTTCGTCACTAAATCCATAAGTTAGGGTAGAACGCTCTATAAATGGCAGAATGCTACGAACTTCAGGATCATCAATACAGACTACAGCTAAACCATAGAAAGGTAGATGATGTAAAAACTCAAGAAATGTTGCTTTTAATTTTTCAAAATCATCTTCATAGGTGCTCATATGATCCGTATCAATATTAGTCACTATGGCCATCATTGGCTTGAGGAATAAGAATGAGGCATCACTCTCATCCGCTTCCACTACGAAATAAGGTGATTGACCCAGCTTGGCATTCACACCAGCACTATTTAATTTGCCACCAATCACAAAACTCGGATCCAGTCCACCTTCAGCCAATAAGCTGCTTACCAAACTAGTGGTTGTAGTTTTACCATGAGTTCCAGCCACAGCGATGCCATGGCGAAAACGCATTAACTCAGCAAGCATGGCAGCACGGGGAATTACTGGAATCATCTGTTCACGAGCAGCAACTATTTCAGGATTATCCATGCCAACAGCTGAAGAACGAACCACTACATCAGCATCTTGCATATGTTCGGCTTTATGTCCAAAATGAACAGAAATACCTAAAGACTTTAATCGTTGTACTGTACTGCTTTCACCTATATCTGAGCCAGAAATAAGATAACCCTGGTTATGCAAAACTTCTGCAATACCACACATGCCAACACCGCCAATTCCAACAAAATGAATTTGTTTTACTCGCCCCATCCGTAGAGCTATAAATTGTCCTGAATTGCTCACAATTCCCCCTTATGTCGACAGTGGACTCAATCCTAGAGCCTGCCAACGATTTTCATGATCAATACGCAATAATAATGCAACGACCACACAATTAATTACCATACTTGCACCACCATAACTCATCAGCGGTAAAGTTAATCCTTTAGTTGGCAGCAAACCTGAATTAACACCCATATTAATAGCAGTCTGCAAACCCAACCAAAAAGTCAAACCATAAGCCGTGTATGATGCAAACAAACGAGCCTGAACATGAGCATTATATGCAATAGTCATTCCTCTAATCACTAGGATACTGTATAAAATAATAACCGTTAAAATGCCTACTAAACCTAACTCTTCAGCTAAAACAGCAAACAAAAAATCAGTATGTGCTTCAGGTAAGTACAATAATTTCTGAATACTTTCCCCTAAACCTGTGCCAAACCAACTACCTCGACCAAAAGCAATCAATGATTGCGTCAACTGATAACCACTATTATACTGATCTGCCCAAGGATCCAGGAATGCCGTTAATCGGGCGAGTCGATAAGGAGAAGAAACAGCCAAAAAAGCAAGTACCCCAATCACTACTAACATTAAGCCTATATAATACCTTAATTTAACCCCACCTAAAAATAACATAGCCATTACTGTGCCCGAAATTACCACTGTGGCCCCGAAATCTGGCTCTCGCAAGAGCAACACAGAAATCAAACCTAAGATCACCATCGGTTTAATAAAGCCTACTATACTTTCACTAACCGCTTTTTGTTGACGCACCAAATAGCCGGAGAGATAAAAAATGATTGCCAATTTGGCCATTTCAGAGACTTGAATACTTACAGGTCCGAAAGCCAACCAACGTCTACTTCCATTAACTGTACGACCAATTCCAGGAATTAAGACAATAAGCAGCATCAACAAACAGACTACCAGCATGGGAATACTAATACGTTCCCAAAAACTACTGTCCGTTCGAACCACTATTAAGGCAACCATTAAGCCTACAAATAAATAACAAGCCTGACGAATCAAAAAATGAAAGGGCTGATGAAAGTATTTAGTAGAAATCATTACTGAGCTTGAAGCAACCATCATCAAGCCAATAATCAATAAACCAATAGCGACGCCTATCAACCATTTATCATAGAGAGAAATAGGTCTACTGACTGGTTTACCCCTTTGGTTGACATGTCTCGGTCGCATTAAGTTACAATCCCTCTACTAGGGAGGTAAACAACGCCCCGCGATGATTAAAATCACGAAACATATCTAAGCTAGCACATGCTGGAGATAGTAAAACAACATCACCAGGCTTAGCTTGGGTCTTAGCTAACGCAACTGCGTTATCCAGCGAAGAGGCTCGAGCAATGGGCACTACAGTGTCTAATGCAGCTTCTATTTTATCCGCATCTTCGCCAATTAAAACGATGGCACGCACAAAATCAGCTACAGCTTGAGTCAATTCTCTAAAATCAGCGCCCTTTCCCTGTCCACCAGCAATAAGCACAATCTTTCCTTGCATAGAACCTCCTAGTCCATTAATCGCAGAACTGGTTGCACCGATATTCGTCCCCTTTGAGTCATTTATCCAGTCAACACCATCAAGGGTTCTCACCCATTGACAACGATGAAATAAACCTGGAAAAGTCGTGAGTACTTTAATAATATGATGTTGGGGAATGCCCACAGCATCGGCCAAGGCACATGCGGCAAGCGCATTGAACCAATTATGTACTCCTTTGATTAATACCGACTCTGTAGGTAAAAAGCAAGTATTACCTTTCGCCAGGTACACTTTACCCTCTAAATTTATTAATCCCCAATTATTTGCTCCAGGCTCTTCTTTACCAAAAGAAATAGAATTTACTTGAATTGCAGGTACAGTGTACGAATCATCACGATTAAAAAGAGCAAGTTGTGTCTTATGATAAATACGTTGCTTTGCTTGCACGTATGCATCCATAGTGTGATGGCGATCCAAATGATCGGGAGACACATTAAGAATGGTTGCAACAACAGGTGCTAAAGAATAAGTCAAATCCAATTGAAAACTGGATAACTCTAAAACCCACAAATCATAGTGATGTTCATCATTAAGCATATCCAATACGGGTGTACCAATATTACCAGCTACGGCAACGTTATATCCTGCTATTCTGGCCATTTCACCGACCAAAGTTGTCACAGTCGATTTACCATTGGTTCCAGTAATCGCAATAACCGGGGTATGAATTTCACGCGCCAAGCACTCAATATCACTATAAACAGCGATACCAGCTTGAATAGCCCGTAGTAAAAAAGGAGTATCTAATGATAGTCCTGGACTGGCTATAATATCCGTTAATTGGCTAAATACATCCTCTGGAACGTGTTGTACATAAACTTGAATGTCAGGAAATTCAGTTGAAAATTCAGCTAAATTGGGTGCTTCTGAACGTGTATCAAAAGCAACGAACGATTTATTGTTGCGATGCAAATACCTTGCTACTGACAGTCCAGTTTTACCTAAACCTGCAACTAAATATAAAGGATGTTTCATGAATGCACTCTGCCTATCGAAGTTTTAAAGTAGCCAATCCGCATAACACAAATACAACCGTAATAATCCAAAACCTTACAATAATCTTCGGCTCTGACCATCCTTTTAATTCAAAATGATGATGTAAAGGCGCCATTCGAAACAAACGTTTACCGCGAGTGTATTTAAAATAACCCACTTGTAAAATAACTGAAAGTGTTTCGATCACAAACAAACCACCCATCATTAACAATACCAGTTCTTGTCTGACAACAACAGCAACTATCCCCACTGCAGCACCTAAAGCTAAAGAACCTACATCCCCCATAAATAATTGAGCAGGATAACTGTTGTACCAAAGGAAACCAAGTCCTGCACCAACAATAGAAGCACAAAATATAGTTAACTCTCCTTCATTGGGGACAAAAGGAATACCTAAATAATGCGCATGAACCACGTTACTTGAAGCATATGCAAAAATACCTAAAGCGCCAGCAACCATAACTATAGGCATAATTGCCAAGCCATCCAGGCCATCCGTTAAATTCACTGCATTAGAACTTCCAACAATAACAAAATAAGCTAAGATTGGGAAAAAAATACCTAATCCTAGTGTTGCGGATTTAAAGAAAGGTAAGATTAACTGGGTATGCACGGGCAAAGTAGCATTCATGTATAAATAAACAACTGCAATTAATGCAATTGCGGACTGCCAAAAAAACTTCCAGCGAGCTGGCAAGCCTTTACTGTTTTTTAATACTAATTTACGATAATCATCGATCCAACCCACAACACCGTTGCCCAAGGTCACTAGCAGCACAAGCCATAAACTGGATTGTTGTAAATCTCCCCAGAGCAAGCAACTAACAGTAATGGCTAACAAAATCAATACGCCGCCCATGGTTGGTGTGCCAGCTTTTGATAAATGTGATTGTGGACCATCATTACGAACCATTTGACCGATTTGCAGCGTGCGTAACCAATGGATAGTCAAAGGACCACAAACTAATCCCACAATAAGTGCAGTCAAAGCAGCCAGAATAGATCGAAACGTTAAGTATTGAAAAACACGTAACGCATGATATTGTCCTTGAAATAACTGCGTTAACCAGTAGAGCATAATTCTTCCTCTTGTTAAGTAGTAACTTGAATCTATCTCAATGGTCTTACATCAAATCAATTTATCTATCACTCAAAAAATGATGCAACACCTAATAAAATCCAGAGTAACGGGCAAAAAAGTGGCCAATCATATCACACACACTGCATCAATTAAGCAGTTTACTCACAATTTTTTCCATAGCACTGAATCGAGATCCTTTTACTAAAACAACTGTATCAGAAGACAACTTTTTGATAAGATTTTGAGCCAAATGGTTCTGATTGGTAAAGTGCTCACCCCCTGCACCAAATGCCTCTGCTGCTAACTTACTGAACGAACCATAACTTAATAATAAATCAATTCCTAATCGACGCGCGGCAAGCCCTACTTCCTGATGATGCTGAGTAGCCCAAGTACCCAATTCACCCATATCACCAAACACAAAGATTTTTTTACCGGAACGTTCGGCTAAAACTTCTAACGCCACCAAGACTGAGCGTAAATTGGCATTATAGGTATCATCAATCACTGTAGACTGATTTTTTCCAGAAAGAACAGTCAAACGTCCTTTTACACCACCAAAATTATTTAATCCCTGTTGAATATCTTTAATTGTCACTCCAACCGCATGACAACATGCGGCGGCAGCTAAAGCATTACGAATATTGTGTACCCCCGGAACCTGTAATTGAATAACCGCGTGCCCATTAGGCAATATTAAAGAAAATTGCCCACAACCACGAGCATCCAAGAGAATATCTTCTGCATAAACATCAGCAGGATGTTCGATAGAAAAACGAAGAACGTTTTTATTAAATAAAATTTCATCCCAGAAATGCGCATAAGCATCATCATCATTTACTACTGCAATTCCTGTCATGGCTAAACCTTGATGGATTTCGCCCTTGGCTCGAGCAACTCCATCAATAGAACCAAAACCTTCTACATGGGCCGGAGCAATGTTGTTAATTAACGTCACATCAGGATGTACTACAGCGACTGTATGAGCAATTTCCCCAGGATGATTTGCGCCCAGTTCAAAAACAGCATAACGATGCTGGTTAGTTAACTGCAATACACTTAATGGCGCACCAATATGATTGTTTAGATTTCCTTTGGTCGCATGTGAAGGTGAAGGCAAAATAGCAGCGATCATTTCTTTAACCGTCGTTTTGCCATTTGATCCAGTCAATGCAATTACCGGGCAATGAATGTTTTGTCGATGAGCAGCAGCAATTTTTGCTAAAGCCAGTAATGGATCTGCAACCACGAACTGAGGGATTTTTATACCCGAAACCGCATACTTCACCACCGCAGCTAAAGCACCCTGTGCTTCTGCTTCTTTAATAAAATCATGTCCGTTAAAACGCTCACCCTGAATAGCAATAAACAAGCTACCGGGTTTGAGTTCACGACTATCAGTACCAACAACAGTAATTTCAGCATTTATCTGACATGATTGAGCAAGTAATGCAGCAATGGTAGTTAAATTCATGTTAATTAAAGAAGACTAAAAGTCTAGTTTACTAACACTTTAGCTTAGAATTCAAGGGATATCGCATGAATGCAGAGAATTCTTCTGTGGTGCCTTACACACCCTAATTTATATTAGTGCCTATAGATATATCTACTATCTTAACTAAAATGGACTCATTTCTGCGCTTCTCGCTGCTCTAAAACCAGTCCATTTTGACTTAACACTAGCTCAGTTTTATGTAAGTACGAAAATTACACAGCCTCCAAATGAGAATAATTTAATTGTAATTGATTATAGTAGCGTTCGATACGTTCTTCGGTTAAGAGTTGACGTTGATCGTCTAACAAATGCGCATCTAAACCCTCACTTAATAGTCTTGCAGTATCTAACATCATAGAAAATCGCTCCGTATCCCCATCATGATTATTGGTTGACTGCATGAAGAGACACAAACCACGGACACTAAATGCACCTATATTTTGTAAATCAAAAATACCGGTAGCAGTTGCTGCGGCCAAGCTGCATATAATGGCTCCCTCACTACGAGCGAGTTGATGACGATGAAATAAACCATCTTCACCAAAACGCAAACCCGCCGCTAAAACAGTTTGTAATAATTCATATCCAGCAAATTGTCTATTTTCTTTCGCAACTAAAAACATTATCAGTGTAGTACCAACCTCTGCTTCATTAAATTCTTTTATAAAACGTCCATTAAGACTGGGTGTTGTTTTAGTTTCAGCTTTTAATAAAACCATTCCTTCTTCATCAGATATCAAACGTGGTTGTGATGATCTTACCTCGAGATTTTCCGATGAAATACTGTCATTAACTTCAGAAAATGATGTATTTACTTTCCGTACTGCAATAATGTCCTCCTGATAACTATACTTATTGTCTAAAAGTTTTTCTTCTTCCACTCCCAGGTTAGGTTGATAGCGCCCTTCACCTAAACTTTTCCTGCGAGCCTTCATTAAGTATCCAATTGCCACAATTACACCAATTAACAACAGGACATTAAGAATTAAGCTCCAATTTGCTTGCATCATTTACTCCATAGTTAAAGCTTGCGTTACATCAACTGCAACTAAACGAGAGACTCCCGGCTCTCCCATAGTTACCCCTATTAAATGATCTGCCAACTCCATTGTTACTTTATTATGTGTAATAAAGAGAAACTGTACAAATTGTGACATTTCTTTTACCATAGCGCAAAAACGCCCAACATTAATATCATCTAAAGGTGCATCTACTTCATCTAACATACAGAAAGGTGAAGGGTTTAACTGAAAAATAGCAAATACCAATGCCACCGCGGTCATTGCCTTTTCTCCACCCGATAACAAATGAATCGTACTGTTTCGTTTTCCAGGCGGTTGTGCCATTACTACAATACCAGCTTCTAGCAGATTTTCACAAGTCAATTCGAGCTGTGCTTTACCCCCTCCAAAAAGCCGCGGAAAAAGCGCCTTAAACGAGGTGTTCACATCCTCAAAGGTAGTTTCAAGACGTAAGCGAGTTTCCTTATCCATTTTTTCAATTGCAGTCTCCAGTGTTAGTAAAGCCTCACTCAAATCACAATGTTGACTATCTAAATACACTTTACGTTGCTGCTCGTCGGCAAACTCTTCGATTGCCGCCAAATTGATTGCCCCCAGGCACTTAATTTGTTCCATTAGTGTAATCAATTCATTTTCACGTATATTTTGCGTTGTTCCTTTGGGTATATTTAGCAATAAAGCGTGTACCTGCAAATCTAACTCAGCAAGCGCCTCTAGAACCGAGCTAGCGCGTACTGACAAAGCGTGTTCCTGCATACGCACCTGGGTTATAAGTTCTTGGATACGCTTTACTTCAACATCACATTTTAAACTCCTGTTTTCAAGATCTTTGAGTTCCATTCGCAATTGTGACTCTTGCTCACGACTTGTAGCCAATTGCAATTCCATTTCTGCATGATTTAATAATTGTTGCGCTAATTGATCTTTAAGTTCAGCTCCTGGTTTTTCAATTTGTAAGCTCCTCAGGGTCAAATTTTCCAGACGCGCCTGTAAAATGTTAAGACGCTTTTGTCCCCGATTTATTTGTTCAGCGAGCTGTTGTATTTTATTTTTTCCCCACTCATGCTCTAATTCCACATTATGCAGTACTCTACGTGTTTCTTCTACTTGTTTATTTTGCACAGTCAATTCATACACCCATTGCTGTTTTTCCTGCATACATTGTTCTTGCTGCAGTTCATAGTTAATGCACTGGCCTTGCAAATCCAGTAATTGTGTCTTAATGGTTAATTGTGTTTTTGATGTTTCTTCAAGAACCTTTTGCAATTCATTGCACTCTACAGCTAAAGTAGCTCTAAGTTTTTCAGCATGGACAATTGCTTGTTCATTAATGCTTAAAGCCAGATTATGAGCTGATAAAGCATCATTACTGGTATTTACTTTAAGTTGCTGCAATTGAGCATCATTTAAATTTTTTTGTAAATGCTGGTGGTATTGATCGCGCTGTGTTCTTAGCGCTGCGATTCTTTGCTGCAATTTTGCCACAATCTCCGTTAAATCAATTATTTTCTGTTGACGTGCCAATACACCCAGTTCATCGCGCTCGTTTTTTTGCGAAAATTTCGCCCAATTCTTACCTAACCAAACTCCATCAGGAGTGATGATGGATTGATGCTCCAATAAATCAGGTAACCAACTTAAGGCTTCATCAATATGTTCTGCAGCAAAAATATGCTCCAAGGGATAAGTATTTGCAGGAATATTTCCTTGAATCTTATCAACAAGACAAGGATGAGATGCTGAATTTTCACTTAATGTTCTTAAGGAAACAATGCATTCACCTTGGCGTGCACATACCTCACGGTGTGACCATAACTCATCAAACGTTTCAAGCACATAAGCGTGCAACACGTCATTTAAAACACGCTCACAAGCTACTTGCCATTTTGCTTCCACCTGCAACACATCCATCAATCGCAGTTTATCAGACCATTCTTTGACACCGTCTTTACTGCATTGTAACTCGTGTCTAGCTGCCTGTTGGGCCGCCATTAATCCCGCATATTCGCTGTGGTCACAATGAAAATCATCTTGGAGTTGATGCAATTGTTGTTCCGTTTCCTGAACTTTGATGCGTAATTGGTTGCAATGTTCCTGACAATACTTCAATTGCAACATCTCAAATTGTTGATTTTCTATTAATTTGACCCTCTGTTCGATCAAATCTTTGTTGCTTTGCTGTAAATCGCTAAGCGAAATGAACCCTTGTTCTAATTTAAGCTTTTCTAAACGAATTAAAGTTTGCTGCTGTTTTTGTGCAACGTATTGGGCATTAACTTGTGTGACCTCTAACTCTCTTTTCAGATTATTAGTTTGCGTTTGTACTGTCTGCCAATTTAAATCCCAATGTGCCTGTTGCTTTTGTTTGTCTTGCCAATGCAGTTCTTGTTTTTTAAATTGCTCTCTGCATTGTTCTAACTGCTCATTTAATTGTGCTACATTCTGCTGGCAACTAAGTAACTCTTCCTGATCCGCCTTCAGTTGTTCTTCAGCAACCTGCCAATCCTCTTGCATTTGCTGCTGATCGTGCTGTAGCCGTTTTTTTTCACGCGCTTGCAGTTGAATGGTTTCTTCTAAACGTACGATTTCTGTTCCCAACTGATAAAAAGCTGCTTGAATTTGTTGGGTTTGTGCTTCTAGCTCATGAAGTTTTTCGTCTAAAACTACACCTTCCATATTTGCTTTAGTTAACACACTTTGCTGTTGCTCATGACCTACAACTAAATCCTGTAATTCACTTCGTTTTAATTCTTGCTGAGCTCCTAAATCCTGCCATTTAAGCGCCAGAATTTCAGCACGGCATAATTGCTCTTTGTTTTTAAGCATTAGATAACGTTCAGCAGCTTTCGCTTGACGCTCCAAGCGCTGTAATTGTTTATCGAGCTCCTCTCTGATGTCTGCCACTCGAATTAAGTTTTCACGTGTATGAGCAATCCGTTGCAAGGTTTCTTTGCGACGTTCTTTATACTTGGATACTCCCGCAGCTTCCTCAAGAAATACTCTTAAATCTTCTGGTTTCGCTTCAATTAATTGGGAAATTGTACCTTGACCTATGATCGAATAACCACGTGCACTCGCTCCTGTACCGAGAAAAATATCGGTAATGTCTTTACGCCTGCAGCGTCCACCATTCATGTAATAAGAAGAATCCCCATCACGAGTAACCACTCGCTTTACAGAAATTTCCCCGTAACTTGCAAAAGGACCGTTTAAACGTCCCAAACTATTATCAAAAATAAGTTCAACAGAAGCTTGACCTACGGGCTTACGATTTGAAGAACCATTAAAAATAACATCCGTCATTAATTCTCCCCTTAAATTTCGGGCAGAACTTTCCCCCATAACCCAACGTACGGCATCAATGATATTGGATTTTCCACACCCATTGGGGCCCACCACCGCAACCAATTGACTCGGAAAATACACTACGGTGGGAGCGACAAAGGATTTAAAACCCGCTAATTTCAATTGCTTCAAATGCATAGGAATCGCAAGTTAATAAAAATAAAAACTCATTATAACTGACGAACTATAAAAACGCTTCATTTGAATAAGTCAATTGCAAAGTATCTGCATTAGTAACACAGTTGCTGTATTCATAAAGAAAGACCTTCAATTAAAAAAAGAATTAACATAGCAAAAAAATACCATTGAATACCAAATTGAATATTTTTATTTCAAATATTTGACAAAAACTGAGGCCATTATATAATGCAGCGCATCAGTAAAGGTGGATATATGATGAAAAACTTTCTCTTAAATAAATTGACCTTCATGGTACTTACACTTAATACGATACTTTTTTCAGCGCCAATTTTTTCTGAGCCACCCAATCTGACTATTGTAAAAAATGAAGTTAAAAACTATTACAACTCTGGCCTTTATCAGAAAGAGTTAACTAAGGTCATCCAGAATGCGCAACAATTCATTGTGCACCAAACGATAATTAACCAAAAACAGCAACCACATAAAAAGCTAGCTATTGTCTTAGACATTGATGAAACCAGTTTATCTAATTATAAATATATGAGCAAACGTGACTTTTCTGGTACCCATGAACAGATTCATCACGACATCATGAATGCAGACTCTCCAGCTATTCAACCCATGTTGGCTTTATACAAAAAGGCTCTACATCACGGTGTTAAGGTATTTTTTGTTAGTGGAAGATCGCAAGTAGCACTTGACGCTACCAAAAAGAATTTGGTGAGTATAGGTTATACTCAATGGGGTGGACTTTATTTGCGTCCGGATCACTACACTAATAAGTCCATTATCCCTTTTAAATCTCATATCCGAGAACTGATTACACAACGCGGTTACACCATTATTGCTACTATTGGTGATCAGTACAGTGATTTAAAAGGCGGTTATGCCAAGAAAGGATTTAAGTTACCAAATCCTTATTATTATTTACCATAAATCGACATTTATGGCTATAAAGCACTTATTCTATAAACCCATCAGGACGTTGCTTATTATTCTTATAAAATTTGCAACTCATAATTTTGAGTAAATAACCCAAACAGAGATTTTAAATCTAATGTGATTAACACGTGCTCACTTTCGATTATTTGATTATCATTATATTCATGACCAACATCATTGAAGGCTTTCATCGCCAGTACACAAAAAATAAAGGAGCTTTTACCAGTGAAAACGCGCTTATTAAACTTATTTACTGTGCTTGTCAAAAAGTAATGGAAAAATGGAATCAACCCATGCACAATTGGGCCTTAATTATCTCTCAGTTACAAATATTTTTTGAAGGACGTTTGAACTGGGAGTTAAGTTAAATTTCTGTGCTGACACAGTTAAATGAACACTCTCCTTTATTTTACTCACTTCTATTGTACTGGGAGGGTACACTGGTTATTACGTAGGTGAGGTTACTCCCTATTTAAAACCTTGGGGAGAAATTTTTCTTAATTTAATTTTTACTACAATTGTACCATTAATTTTTTTCAGTATTGCCTCGACTATCGCTCGACTTGGCTCGGTAGGTAAATTAAGTAGAATTATTTTTTATACGACCCTGATTTTTCTCTTCACAGGACTTATTGCTGCGATTTATGCTCTTCTGATTGTCACCATCTTTCCACCATGCTTTTACGGCATATGCTTTATCTGGCCGGAAAAATGCAAGGCATTAAATTATTCTGGTCTAATATTTTTCTGCCTCTGATCACTGCGATTGCTACCTGCAGTAGCGCTGCCAGTATTTCAGTTAATTTAACAGCAACGAAAAAAATGCGCGTCCCTTCAGAAATTTATGAGACTGTAATCCCACTTGGTTCACTTATTCATAAAGACGGCTCTGTCATTGGTAGTGTTTTTAAAATTGCCTTTTTATTTGGAATTTTTCATTTAAATTTCTCTGGAATCTCGATATTACTTACTGCATTAGGGCGTATCCTTATTAGTAGGTAACGCCAGTTATGGATAAGAAAATTATAATTACTTGAAAAAATATTGAATAAAAAGATGGTGCTTGATAGATTTCTCTCTTTTTTAAACCGCCAAGTTATGAAAGGAGTCGAAATGCTATTAGCAC
>NZ_JBAQZB010000075.1:0-6039 GCF_049790535.1 Legionella sp. | reverse complement strand
GAAAAGTTACTTTAAGCATTTATCGCATTGTAAAATAAGCTATTTTCTAAGGTATAATATAAACTAATATTCTCGTAGTATGCGTTCATATAACTATCTTAATGTTTTATTTTAGAACTATTTTCTGTCAATTCTAGCCTTAAAGTAACTTTTCATTCCATTGCTTGTCGCACCCCAATTTAAACGCAATTAATGGCGTAATACCGCCGCCAATACAAGCTGCCAGTGAATAAATTAAATTTTGTAATTGAACACCTTATAGATAAAGGAAATATCTCCGTAATAAGTTTTATTTCTTAATTAATTCTAGAATCATAAATTGACATGAATCATATCAATAAGATAAAGTGGTAACTCATTAAAGGTGCTGTATTTCATATGGCTGTCCTTATTTCTATAGAACAAGGATTAAGCGATGCAAGAAAAAAAAGAATCACGTTGTTATGATTTAAGCACCATGATCTCTAATGACCTAGTTGTATTTCCTGGTGATCCAACGTATTGCACAGAAGTAGTAAGTTCCTTGGAAAAAGGAGACACTTTTAATTTATGTCATATGCATCTAGGTAATCATGCTGGTACGCATATAGATTTCCCTGCTCATACAATAAAAAATCATAAAACAAGCAGCGATTTTCCACTTGAGTTCCTGATTGGCCCTGGAATTATTATTCAAGTACCTCCTACAGAAAAATCAGTTACCAAGAATTTTGTAGCCAGACAGTCTATTATGAGTAGTGACATAGTTTTTTTCAAAACCGCTAACTCCCAAATCTCGAAACATGCCCCTTTTACAGAACAATATGTCTATATAGAGCCTGATGCGGCAATAGAGCTGCTTCAAAAAGGAGTAAAAATAGTAGGTATCGACTATATTAGCGTGGATGCCTATGACGATGCAAATTTAACAGTACACAATACCCTCTTATCAAAAGAAGTTCTTATTGTGGAAGGGTTAGAGCTTAGGGATATTCCTGAAGGACGATATGAGATTTACATTATGCCACTGAATATTCCTAATATGGATGGGTTACCCGCTAGAGTCTTGGCAAGGTCATGATCCATGTTGTTGCCCAGAGAGTTAAAAAATTAATAAATGCACCTTTAATTTTTTTAATATGGTTTTTTTATAATAGTGCCTATTTAGCATTAATTAATGTGGATGTGGGAATAAAGGCAGGTTACTTTGTCCTCTTTGGACAAGTTAGTTTAGACATCATTATATGTGTTTACTCCTTCATACTTTATAAAAAAACGCATAAAAACTATTTAAAGTTGGCTTATTTATTCTTCTGTCTTTCCGCAATTTCTGCAGCAATTGCTGATTGTATCTATCACATAGGAATGAACATAATCAATGTAGCTTATTTTAATGAGGTTAATTCTTTTTTTGAAATTCCCTTTATATTTTTTTTATTATTTCAAGTCATTGCTTGGGGAGTAATATTTTTTATCGATGATGCAGGACACAATGAAAAAAGATACGCATACTTTCCTTATTTAACGGTATCTATCTTTATTTTTTTTACTTTTGTTTATATTGTCCCTTGGAAAATACATTATTTATCGAAGCTTGGATTATATCAATTAGTGGATACTGTTCTTGAAGTAACTGGTTTTTCTCTTTCTGCCTTATGTCTTACTCGATCAAAAGATAATCCTATTCGCTTTTTATCAATGGGTTATTTGTTAATTATTTCTTCAGATCTTTTGATCCGCTATGATGTAGTATCGGGAATAATCCCTGTTTTAAATATTTTTGAAACCACTTGGATCTTTGGCCTATTATTCATGGCTTCAGGATTTGTTGTTGCCAGCAGGGGCTGCTCTATTAGGTTGCTACCATTAAATAGCCTGCAATCTTACATAACTATATGGCTACTTAACCTGTTGTTAGTGTTTGTAGGAGCTTTCTTATTTTTAAACTATTTTTTTCCGCATAGGGATGTATCGCACTATTTGTTATGGATGATTATTCCTTGTACCTTTTTTTCGATTCTCGGAAGTAAATATTTCGCCTCCAAAATACTATCCCCTCTAGCAAGGCTTGAGTTAATTATTAAAGAATTTTTGAGTACTGAAAATTTAGAACATTCCACCATAGTACGACCACCCGTTCATATAGAAGATTTTAATTTGTTGGAACAATTTGTTTATGATGCATTCGATCTTTATAAGAAAAATCACTACATTAAAATGGAACATGCAAAAATAGCTACTCAAGTGGCTCATGATATTCAATCACCTATGCTAGCACTGAATAATTATTTTAGAGAAGCAATTAAATTAAATATAAATAAATATGAAGTGGTAGAGGCCTCTCTTTATAGAATCAATGAAATTACAAATAATCTTTTAACTCAATACAAACAACCAGAAAACAATTCATTGAAAATTAATAATGATGTAGAGCTTATTGGTGCTCTTTTGCAACCTTTGATTGAAGAAAAAAAATTACAATTTAAAGGAAGCTCGGTTGAAATTGGTTTATTTATAGAAAAATCAGCAGAATTTAGTTGCGTAAGCCTTAACTCTGAACATTTTAAAAGGACAATCTCTAACCTCATTAATAATGCAGTTGAATCAATAAAGGAGAGTGGTCAAGTTACCGTATCTTTAAAAAGAAAAATAAATTCTCTGTTTTTGGAAATTAAAGATACAGGTTCAGGGATGCCTGCTGACATTTTAAAAAATATAGAAAAAGGAGAAGAGCTACAAAACGGAAATGGCCTTGGACTACCTTATGCTCTGAAAATCATCAAAGAATGGAGTGCGAGTTATACAATAAATTCTGAAAAAGACCTGGGAACGTCTTTTGAAATTACATTCCCAATCCAAAAAGCCCCGGAGTGGATCCAACACTCTATTTACATTCATGATGAACTTACTGTAGTTGTTGTCGATGACGATTATTCTGTGTTTAAGACTTGGGAACAAATAATTAAAAATAGTTATGAGAATATTAAGCTTATTTATCTAGATAGCCCTGAAAAATTAGAAATTTTCCTAAAAGACCTGTCGAATACGGAAGATATTTTGTTCTTGGTTGATTATTTTTTCCATAACTCCCCTATAACGGGTATGGACCTGATTAAAAAACTATCTTTAAATAACGCCATCGTGGTTTCTAGTAAATACCCAGATGCGGCCTTGAAAACAGCCGTTCAAGAAAATAACATTCAGTATATTTTGAAACAAAATATTTTTTCAGTTAGCTTCATAAAAATTCATGCAGACCTAGACTTAGTCTTAATTGATGATAATAAATTAATTAATGAAATATGGGGTATTGAAAGCAAGAAACATAAGAAAAAAATTATTACATTTACTAGTAAAAACTCCTTTATGAAGCATTATAAACGGATCAGCAAAAGCACTCCTATTTATCTGGATTTATGTTTAGGAAAAGAAAATGGAGATGAGGTAGCAAAACAGCTTTTCGAATTAGGTTATAAAAAGCTTTATATTACAACTGGATATGATATAAAAAAAGTAAATAAATCTCCTTGGATTAAGGATATTCTAGGTAAAGAACCTCCATTTTCCAAAATTAAAAAAGAATATAGCTATGAGTGATCAAATTTATTCTCCCTGCATAGAAGCACGAGAAAGGGGCGAAAGACTGCGCCGACTAAGAAATTTAGCAAATCTGTCTAGAAAAGCTCTATGTGATCAAGCGGGAATAAATATAAATACTTACATTGGTTATGAGGTAGGCCGTTATGGTGGTCTAACTAAAAAAGGTGCTGAAAAAATTATACAATACCTTAGATCCAAAGGTGTTTATTGTTCATTAGAATGGCTCATGCATGAAGTGGGCAAAGGACCGCAAGTAATAACTGAGGTAAACACGGAAGGGAAAAGCTGTCCTTTTCCTTTGTCTTTAGGCGAAGAACAGAAAATTAAAGAGGAGTTATTATTATTCCATAACCATTATGAAAACTCTGTTGATTGTAGCGTAGTAGATGATGGGATGATTCCTTTCTATAAAATAGGTGATTACGTTGCTGGGGTTCCTTGTTTTGGAGATGAGATTAAAAGTATTCTGGGATTAAATTGCATTCTTCAAACAAAAAAGGGTGAGATGCTTATCCGCAGTTTACGTGAAGGAAGGTGTGAAAATACCTACATAGTTACATGCGTTAACCCGAACACTTTAGTAAATAACCCTATTTTATATGACGTAGAACTCGTTTTTGCAGCCAAAATTATTTGGCATAGAAAAGTTAATATTATGTGACGTTAAGGTTGTTATCGATGTTTTTTCTGAGTTGTTTGACCCTATTGGTTCTTCTTTTATTGATTATATCAATCTGTAAACTTAATCATACAAACCAAAAATTAAAGACTATCCAGACAAAATCCGACCGACTTTATCATGACATTAATTCTTCCTTAGTGATTTTTAAACTAACGTTAGAAAGTTTGAAAGATTTTTCTTTTGAGAATCAAGAGAATGACCCAATTTCTTTAATTGAGGCATTAGAAGAAAGCATTGGCTATATGGAAGAAAGCTTTCGCCATTGGAACTTTAAGTAAGATGTACCAGGAGATGTAAATGGATAATTGGTTGAGTTACTATTACCCTAGCACAGTTGTTTTTGTGGATGACCAGCAGGCTTTCTTAACAGCAATAAAAAATAGATTACCCAAACAAATACTTGCTCTATTTTACAATGATGCTGCAACAGCTTTAAATAAAATTAAAACTATAGGGACATCTCAACATACAGAGCCACAATATTTTCAGGAAATTGTAGATGATGTTGAACTGGATATGTCTAAGAATACTGAAGCTTATTTTAATATCAAACTGGGCGATATTAGCAAGATGAGTTACAACGCTCAGCGTTTTGCCGAAATCAGCGTTGTTATTGTGGATCAAATGATGCCTGATTTGGATGGCATTAGTTTTTGTAGAGAGTTAATTAATTATCCTGTTAAAAAAATTATGCTGACGGCTAGCAAAGATCTTTCTATTGCCACCAAGGCTTTTAATGAGGGAATTATTGATTTCTTTTTATTAAAGGATTCTCCTGATTTGATTTCAGAATTGCTCAGTGAGATAAAAAATAAGCAAATGGATTATTTTTACTCACTAAATGACCGCACGCTGGGATTCTCTGTAAAAAAAATTGCTCCCGCCATACACAATCCTAATATTTATCTGTTTTTACAGGATAAATTGAAAGAACTAAATGTTGAAGAGTTTTATTTATTAGATCGTTATGGAAGCATGCTCTTTGTTCAACATGATGGGACACCAGTTACATTAGCTATTTTACCTGGAGAAGTCATAGAGAATTTTGCCGGTATAGCTCAAGAGCATGAGGAAACCACTATAGCCCTATCCTTATCTAAAAAAGAAAAACTCCTCTTTTTTCCAAAAGAAATAGATTGTATGCGTCCTGTTAAAGAGTGGGAGGCTTTTCTTTTTGATGCAAAACGACTTCCCCAGACAGCTAATTTATTTTATAGCTTAATTACTGATACACATTCTCAACCAATCGATGTCCATCACTTAAGTCCACAAAAAAACTATTCGCAATTATTTTGATATGAATCATATCAAAATAATTGACATTTAATGATAAATAGATAAAAATCATAGCATATTTAGGTTGTCTTACTTATACACCTAAAGGAAATGTTACGCATTTGGAGTGGAAATGAAGATGGAAAACAATACTAATCCCAAAATAATGATCTATAAGGGCATAATTCAGTATTTACTAGAGTCAACCTGTTATAACTTACAAAACATTGCTGAATTATCCAATTCATCAATAGAGCATATTCGCGAAATTTACTGTCAGAATAGGGTACCCGTCGATTTTTTTTCTGAGTCGCAACTCGTAAAGCTCTACCAAATCATTTTGGATATACACCCTAAGAAAAATCGTCGTTCAAAGTACATCGTTGAAATTAATCAGATTGTAGACTGAATTGAATAAGGGAGCTACTGATATGAAATGGGTAAAATTAAAAAAATATTGCATCGACTCAGGTGATACCGCAAACGCAGTTCATGCCAAACGT
>NZ_JBAQZB010000074.1:0-11657 GCF_049790535.1 Legionella sp. | reverse complement strand
CTCTGCAGCCAGGAGAAACCGCTGAAACGATTACCTATGGTGCTTTACGGAGTAGAAAACCAGTTACTGTTATAGAAGAGAGCGTTACAATTATCGATGAGGCAAGACCTCTGCAGCCAGGAGAAACCGCTGAAACGATTACCTATGCTGCTTTACAGAGACGCAAAAAAGTTACTGGTGTAAAAGAGAGCGTTACAGTCATCGATAAGACAAGATCTCTGCAGCCAGGAGAAACCGCTGAAACGATTACCTACGCTGCTTTACAGAGAAGAAAACCAATTACTGTTGTAAAAGGGAGTGTTACAGTCATCAATGAAACAAGACCTCTGCAGCCAGGAGAGACAACTGAAACGATTACCTACGCTGCTTTACAGCAAAGAAAACTAATTACTGTTGTAAAAGGGAGCATTACAGTTATTGATGAGACAAGAGCTCTGCAGCCAGGAGAGACCGCTGAAACGATTACCTATGCTGTTTTACAGAAAAGAAAACCAGTTACTGTTGTAAAAGGAAGCGCTACAGTTATCGATGAGACAAGACTTCTGCAGCCAGGAGAAACCGCTGAAACGATTACCCATAATGCTTTACAGAAAAGAAAACCAGTTACTGTTGTAAAAGGGAGCATTACAGTCATTGATGAAACAAGACCTCTGCAGCCAGGAGAAACCGCTGAAACGATTACCTATGGTGCTTTACGGAGTAGAAAACCAGTTACTGTTGTAGAAGAGAGCGTTACAGTTATCGATGAGGCAAGACCTCTGCAGCCAGGAGAGACCACTGAAACGATTACCTATAGTGTTTTACAGAGACGCAAAAAAGATACTGGTGTAAAAAGGATTGCTCCAGTCATAGATGACACAAGACCTCTGTCTGAGAAAGTAATGTTCTGTTCTACCTTAAAGAGGAGAAAAACAGTTGAAAGGGACGCTAATAGATTTAGAATGTTTGGTTCAGCAAATATAGCTAATAAAGAAGACATTGACGCAGAGATAAATAATTGCATAGGCAGTCCAGATAAGTGAAAATAACGCCTAATTGGAGGTATTATGAGTACAACCAACCATTCGAAAGAATTTAAATTAGATGCAATTAGCTTTGAACAACGATATACACAAACAGCAGCAGCGAAAAGTCTAGATATAGATAGGTAACTATCACATCTCTGGATTAAAACATATAAGAAAGATAATGAACTTAAAAACTACCATGACTTAAAGCGAGCATTAATATAGAGGACGAGCAAATACTCAAATCCTGGCCTATTTTGCCGCTATAGCCTTGAATATCAAAAGACTGGTATTTTTTATTCTTTACGAAATAGCACTAATTTTGATCCAACTTTGAGCATAATATATGAAATAAGTATATTTTTTATCACAACATATTGATATTAAAAATTACAATTTGACTACAAAGATAGAAGTACAAAGTTGAGCGATTTTATACTTCTGATCGCATAGAAATGCATGTTAGTTCTTTGAATTTATTGTGCCAACTAATTAAAGAAAATATCCAATTGGCCAAAGAGATGTTGGCGTTTATCTCAAGGATATTCGCTTTCCCGTCCAATTACTTAAAAAAGTCTTCACAAATGAAGACAGCTCGATCGTTTGGTAAATTAGACAGTTCCCCTCGGTAATCACACGACTACAATTAATATATGCTTTTGCTAGTTTATTAAATAATTTATGCTTAAAAACATTCCAGCCAATAACGCATTAATGCCGTAACGGCCTGGGGTTTTTCCATCGGAGACATATGTCCTGAATCTTTAACTAGTTCCAATTTAGCGTTGAGGATATTATGAGCTAACTCTTCGTGCATTTCTATTGAAAAATTATTATCCTTTTGGGCATGAATAACCAATGTAGGGCAAGTTATATTGGGGAGGATTGAAATGCATTCATCTCGATTAATCATGGCAGTTTGTTGGTTAATGAATACTTGTTTTCCTACTCTTAAAAACATATTTAAAACATCTTTTTTTATCATCTGATTATACACAAAGTTTGTGGCAATTTTATTTGCTATTTGTAAAAATTGCCCATTGTTAACGGCTTCTATCATGCATTTCCGATGCGAATGTTTTTCTAATGAGTCATTACGTGCAGTAGTATTTAATAAACAAAGTTTGGTAACCCGATTGGGTACTGTTTTCATTATTTCAAGTGCTAACCATCCACCCATAGAATGCCCGGCCAAGGCAAATTGTTTGGGTGCATGATCCAATACGTTTGTGACCATTTTTTCTGATGAATCTTCATTAAGCTCAACAATTTTAATATTAGCGATATTTTGTAAATGTTGATATTGATGTTGCCAAATAGTTTTATCAGACATTAATCCTGGTAATAAAATTAGCGATTGTTTGGTCATTTATGAATTTTTTTCTTTGTATGGAATTAATTATCTTAAAGATTTATAGATTACTTGTCGAAATATTTTAGGTAGACGGGTAAAGATCTCTACGCTTATGATGTAGCAACTTTAAGAATAATTCACATAATTCAAGCTGTTAATTTATTAAGTAATGAGTCGATTTCGAAAATACGATCCTCTGAAGTTGAGCTTTCCAATGTAAACCGTAACCGCTGAGGCCCCTCCATTTGATAGCGTTTAGCATGGACCTGAATCAGGCTAATTAAGGCTCCTGGATCAATAGAAGGTTTTTCACTAAATTCCAGTTTACCTTGTTGAACACCAGCACTGATTTTTTGAATACCCAGATGTTGGGCTTTCAATTTTAATTCAGTAATTAGCAGTAAATTTTTTACAGGTTGGGGTAATAAACCGAATCGGTCAATTAATTCAATCTGCAAGTCGTGCACTTGTTGTTTGTCTTTTGCATTGGAAATTCGCTTATACATGATTAAGCGATTATGGATGTCTGCAATATATTCTTCAGGAATAATAGCACTGATGCGCAAATCAATTTCAGGTCCCTGATGTATTGGTGCAGATAATTCAGGTGTTTTTCCGGCTCTTAAATCGCAAACTGCACGGTCAAGAAGTTCCATAAATAAATTGAAGCCAATGGCATGCATACTACCACTTTGATCTTCACCTAAAAGTTCACCAGCACCACGAATCTCAAGATCGTGGGTCGCCAATGTGAAACCCGCTCCTAAATCTTCCAGAGAAACGACGGCTTCCAGACGTTTTACGGCATCTGAAGTTAATAATTTTTCATTAGGTGTTAATAAATACGCATACGCTTGATGATGAGATCGACCAACACGGCCACGTAATTGATGTAATTGGGCTAAACCAAATTTATCAGCTCTGTCGATAATAATAGTGTTTGCTGTTGGAATATCGATGCCAGTTTCAATAATTGTGGTGCAGACTAAGACGTTAAAGCGATGGTGATAAAACTCAGACATCACTCGTTCTAAGTCACGTTCACGCATTTGTCCATGGGCACTTCGGATTTTTGCTTCTGGAACTAAGTTTTGCAGCGCTTGACAAATCTGGTCAATGTTTTCTACATTGTTATGCAAGAAAAATACTTGGCCACCTCGCAAAATTTCCCGCAAAATAGCTTCACGCATGATTGCTTCTGTTTTCTCTTGCCAAAAGGTTTTGATTGCCAAGCGTTTAGCAGGGGGTGTAGCCATTAAGGAGATATCTCGAATGCCCGCCATGGCCATATTCAATGTTCTGGGAATAGGTGTTGCGGTCATAGAGAGGATATCAATATGAGTTCGTAATGATTTAATGTGTTCTTTTTGTTTTACTCCAAAACGATGTTCTTCATCAATAATTAGTAAACCAAGATTTTTAAAAGCAATTTTGCTTTGGAATAATTTATGGGTGCCAATAACAATGTCTACTTTTCCAGATTTTAATGTGGAAAGTACCGTTTCAGTTTCTTTGGCAGATCGAAAACGAGAAAGTAATTCAATGTTAATAGCAAAATCTGCAAATCGATCGCGAAAGGATTCAAAATGTTGTCCTGCAAGAAGAGTGGTGGGTACTAAGACGCATACTTGTTTGCCATTTTGTACTGCTACAAATGCTGCACGCATGGCGACTTCTGTTTTACCAAATCCAACATCACCACAGATAAGACGGTCCATTGGACGCGAAGATTGCATGTCAGCGATGATTTGGTTTATTGCCTGTAACTGATCTACGGTTTCAGTAAACGGAAAGGCACTGGCAAATTTGGCATATTCATTTTGATTTAATTCATATTGATGACCGGGTTGCGCTTCTCTTTTGGCATACAGATCGAGTAATTCAATAGCTACATCATGAATTTTTTCAACCGCTTTTTTCTTTTCCTTTTGCCATTGTTCAGAGCCTAATTTATGTAAGGGGGCATGGTCGCTGTCCGCCCCAGTATAACGACTGATCAAATGCAGTGAAGTGACAGGCACATAAATTTTATCTTCACCCGCATAGGCAAGAACTAAAAACTCACTGGACGTGCCATAGCTTTCAATGTGTTGTAAACCTTGATAACGTCCTACCCCAAATTGAATATGGACTACAGGAGCACCTAATCGTAATTCAGCCATATCACGAATAATTAAATCCGGATCGAGTGTTTTTTGCGAGCTGCGTCGTTGAGGAGTGCTTTGCTCGCCAAATAATTGTGCTTCAACAATTACCACAATTTTATTTGGGATTAACTCATAACCTGAAGTCAATGAACCCGTTGTAATATTAATAGCTGCGTTATCATTAATGAAATTATGCCATGAGGCTTGTATTTTAGGGATAATACGGCTTGGTTTGAGTAAATCTAGCAACACTTCACGTCGTCCAGCACTTTCTACTACGATTAAATAACGTCGAGAGACATCAGCACAGTAATTACGTAAGAGAATTAAAGGTTCAGGTGTTTTTCTATCGATGGGTAATTGTGGTCCTGGAGCAACATCAAAATTGCGTACGGCCCCTTTTTTTTCAGAAGCATTATGGAATAAACGTAACTGTTCGTAGGTATTTGCTTTTGTTAATAGTTCAGTTGGGTTGATAAAGCAGGTAGTGGGCGTCAGGATCGGACGACTTACATCATATCTTCTTTGTTCATAACGTTCATTTAATTCTTGCCAGAATTGTTCTGCATTATGGTGAATATTTTCAATTAAACACACTTTGGCGTCTGTTGGTAGATAATCAAAAAAGGTTACTGTTTTTTCAAAAAATAGGGGTAAATAATATTCAATACCCGAAGGAAATTGTCCTGCACTGATTGCTTCATAAAGGGGACATTGACTGGGATTGCCAGGAAATAATTCACGAAAAGCACGACGAAATAGCAGCTGTGTTTCTTCATTTAACGGAAACTCACGTGCTGGCAATACATTTATTTGGCTAATTTTTTCGATGGTGCGTTGGGTTTCGGTATCAAATTCTCTGAGGCTTTCAATTTCATCATCAAAAAGTTCGATACGAAAAGGTAGATTAGAACCCATGGGATACACGTCAAGGATTGATCCACGTAGGGCAAACTCACCATGCTCCAAAACCTTGTTCACGCTATGATAACCTGATTGCTGTAATTGGTTTCTAAATGCAATTAGATCCAGTTTTTGACCTTCTTTAAGCATTAATGCATAGTGATTTAAAAATTCCGGCGGACATAGACGATGCATTAGGGTGCTTGCTGAGGTGATGACAATGGCATTGGCGACTTGTTGAATGCGACTTAAGGTATAGAGTCTTTCGGAAATAATATCTTGATATGGCGAAAACTGATCATAAGGCAAGGTTTCCCAATCAGGAAAAAATAATAATTCCTGAGTTGCTTGCTGTGGCGCTAAAAAGAATTCTAATTCAGTCTGTAATTGATTGGCACTAAGATTATCCTGAGCGATTAATAGTTTTATTCCGGGTGTTTGTTGACAATATTCAGCTAATGCAAGCGCTAAACTACTTCCTTGAAGTTGACCCCAAATTTGTTTGGTATGGGTAGATTGGTAAAACAGGGTATTTGTGGTCATAAATTATGCAGAAGAACCTGAAAAAGTGGTTATTATACATTGTTTAGCGTTTCATTTTCAATCAATTCTAATTCTTCTAATGCAATATCAACGGATTCAATTTTTTGAAAACGAGAAGTAATTTTTTTCGCAGAAGTATTCACATCACTAACATCTTGATGAGCTAAATCAATATGTTTGGATAATTTATCCATCCTTTTTTCAAAACGTTGGAAATCATCAGCCAGGGCGTGTAAATGTTTTTGGATGACGTGAACTTGTTTACGTGTTGCATCATCTTTGAGTACTGCCTTAGCGGTAGTTAATACTGCCATTAAGGTAGTTGGGGAGACGAGCCATACTTTTAATCGCTGTGATGTAGCAATTAAATCAGGATAATTGGCATGAATTTCAGCAAAGATGGATTCAGCGGGAATAAACATCATCGCACCATCTGTAGTTTCATTAGGAATAATGTATTTTTCAGCAATGTCTTTAATGTGTTTTTGAATGTCTTGACGAAATTGCTGTTGTAATGATTTCTTTTCAATCGATCCAGGCGGCATGTTAATCAGGCGTTGGTATGTTTCCAACGGAAATTTCGCATCAATAACTACATTCCCCGTGGGTTCTGGTAGAAATAGGATGCAGTCAGCACGTTTTTGATTACTTAACGTGTATTGCATTTGATAATGTGAGGCAGGAATCATATTTCCGATTAATGTAGCTAATTGCACTTCCCCAAAAGCACCGCGTGCTTTTTTATCTACCAAAATATCTTGCAAATTAACCACATGACTTGAAAGTTCAGTAATTTTCTTTTGTGCTTCATCAATAATTGTTAATCGTTTGACCACATCGATAAAGGTTGAAGAAGTTTTTTCAAAACCTTCAGTTAATTTATGATTTACTTGTTGAGTAATCCCCTGCAGATGAGTTCGAATTTCTTCGGTCAGTAGCTGCAAATGAGAGGTAAGCGAACTGGCATGTTGTTTAAAACTGTGACTCATTTGTTCACGTACATCGGTCATTTGTTTTTGTACCGTATCTTGGATTAACTGTTGTGTAAACAACTGTCCCTGAGCTATTAGAGTATTCATATCGAGATGAACTTGATGCAATTGACTGGTAAAGGCTTCGAGCACTTTTTCATTGAGTAGCTTGCTTAGTTTTTTTTGTTGATTTTGTTTAATGAACAATCCACTTAAAAGAAAAAACTGGAGGGCAATGATGGCAGCTATGCCCTCAAGCAGAGTGATAGAGGATAAAAATTGCATTCTTTAATCCATAAATTGGCTAAGTTTAATAGGTTGATTATATTGGTATACGGTTTTTAATTGACCGTAATCTGTAAGATACAAATAACCAACAGAAAGCCTATCGTCTTCCAAATGTTGGGAATTGTCAAAACTAAATATTATTGTTTGTTTTCCTGGTTCTAACCATTGTGAACTTTGAGAGGTTTCCACGGGTACCAGCTCACCACCATCATTCTTGTAAAATAAAACAGTTTGTAAAGCATAACGACTGGCGGTCGCAACGTTTATTGTTGTTGTAAACGTTAAGGGTTGGGAAGCGATTTTTGTGATATCTACTAGGCTGGCTGAGGGAATTGAATAAGAAAATGCAGTTCGTGCGCTACGCCATATGAGGCCATCTTTTTGTTGACTGATTACCTCTGCTTCAATATACCAATTATCGCCACGAGAATTTAATTCAGAAGTTAGGGTGGTGCTGGCCTCAAATTGATTGCGTTTTATTTTTGTGAGTTTCAATGGAATAATTTGTTCCTCTGTACCAATTAATGCGGCGGATACTTCATCCAGAGAATAGGAATTATCATTATCTTTTAAACAAATAGTCGCTGTGAATTTCTCTCCGTATTGATAGTGTAATGAGTGCGGTTCTACATGTAGATAGATCAAAGAAAATTTGTCAAAAACATGGATTAAATAGTTACTTGCTTCACTTACTGGAATGTTTTTACTTTTGAGAATGAATGTGCCAAAGCCTAATTCCGGTTTAATTTGCATTATCGTTTGACGCTCTGCCGTTAAAAACGATTGCTCTAAAGCCCCATCCTGACTATAAAGCGCAGAAGCATCTTTTAAGGACATCAATTGGTTTTTGGGGGTGGTAAGTTCTAATTCAGGAATGGTTTTTTTTTGTAACGGAGTGATTCGAACTACTGCACCGGGAGCACGAGTGAATAGGGTGATCCCCTGATGTAGTTGTTTGGCAGTGATCACTTGATTATAACTGTAACTTTTATAATCCTTGCTTATATTAGATCCTAACGGCAATGTTGTCATACGCCAATTAGCATGCAGGTTCTCATGAGATAGTTTGTTGCATTCATTACATTCATAAGTCTTAGTTGGATGTTGGGGTAGGGTGTAGGCATTTGCATCAACCACGCAGAATATAGACAGCAAAAAAAAATATAGGGTTTTCACTTCACAGTTCCTTCTGTATTTAAGGCTTCAATGAGAATTTTGTCCATGCCAAAGCAAGTGTGTCTACTTTGGTTATGGTTTAATACCATGCTATCTTTTAATTTATCTTTGTCATAAAACCACACTTCACCGGCAGCTTTTTGTGAATCGCAGCTTAAAAAGCCATCGGCACATTTATCAAGATACAATTTGGAAATTTTTAAGCCGCTATTTAAGAGATACCCATTACAGTAACTTGCAGAAGATAAAGGTGAGACAATCACATCGGTGCCCACTACGGTTTTGAATGGCACGGGTAAAACAGGGCGTCCTAGAGTACCGAATAATAATTCTTCATTATAAATGCGCATATCACCAATACGTTGTTGCTTAATAGCATCTCTCTCAAAGCCTAAAAGCCAGCATAAATTTGAGCCTAAAACATTACCATTTAGTGCTATATCGGCAATAGGAGTGCCTGCGCTTGAAGGAGTTAAAGCGATTACTTGTTTTATTTTGTCTTTTAAAAGCTGGTAATGTGTGTTGAATGTAGGGTTTGAGAGGATCCAGCGCAATACGTTTCCACCATTAGAATGGGTATACACTGTGAGAGAGCTGATATTTTTATTGTTGATAAATTTTAATAATTGATTTGCAGTGCAATCACCAGCCTCTTCATCCCACATGTACTTGTTGTAATCACAATGCACTACATAATAATTTTCAGGATCAGGTAACCCTTGAGAAACACTGTCGATAAAATCGATTTTCCAATAAATTCCATAGGCATCAAAACGATGATCGCCGGTTCCATGCACAAAGGCAATCCCAGGAATATCAGCAGCATAGATTAAAATTGAAAATAAAAAAAATATAAGAGCAATTAAAACACGTTGAAAGTCCATTTTTATCACGCCTTATTTTAATCATTTTTAAGTTTAAGTCGACATGTATCTATAGCATAAATTTTAATGATAAACTAATGTTTAAGTTTTTGTTGTCGTGACCTCTCAATAAGTAGGTAACGTTATCCTTCATAGTGTTTAGGGTGATGTCATCTGTTTATTGAGAGGTTACTTGTTTTATGTACACCTTCTCATGATGAGAACGAATTATTTATGGATGGTTTTTAATGAGTATTGATGAAATTAAAGAGCAAATTGAGGTGCTGAAAAATAAAATTAGACACTATGATTATCATTATTACGTGCTTGATGAACCACTTGTTCCAGATGTGGAATATGATCGATGCTTTCGTATATTATACGATTTAGAAATTCAACATCCTGAATTACTCACCACTGATTCACCTACGCAGCGTGTTGGTGGTACGCCTGCGGATGCTTTCATGCCGGTTGCTCATAAACAGCCAATGTTGTCACTTTCAAACGTGTTTTCCGATGAAGAGTTGCAGGCATTTATTAAACGTGCAACTGAAAAACTCGATGAGCCTGCTCAACAATTAGTTTTCACCTGTGAGCCTAAATTGGATGGTTTAGCAGTTAATTTGACCTATGAAAACGGTGTATTAGTTTCTGCGTCCACTCGAGGTGATGGGGCTACAGGGGAAAACATTACTGCCAATATTAAAACAATTACCTCTGTACCTTTAATACTAAGAGTCAATAATCCACCACGATTCATTGAAATACGTGGTGAAGTCTACATGCCGAAAGCAGGTTTTGAGGAATACAATAAAAATGCTCAAATGCGGGGTGAAAAACTGTTTGCAAATCCTCGTAATGCTGCCGCAGGTAGTTTGCGGCAATTAAATCCAGCAGTTACGGCGCATAGACCTATAGCTATTTATTGTTATGGAATAGGTGCTCATGAAGGATATCATTTGCCTGACAGTCATTGGGAACAATTACAATTACTAAAAGAATTTGGTTTTAGAATTTCCTCCGAAAATAAAAGGGAGTTGGGTGTGGTTGGTTGTTTAAAGTACTATCATAATTTGTTAGCACGACGCACAGAGCTTCCCTTTGAAATTGATGGGGTAGTTTATAAAATTGATAGTATTCCTTTGCAACAACAACTAGGTTTTATTTCTCGCGCTCCCCGTTTTGCTTGTGCGCACAAATTTCCTGCCTCAGAAGAAATGACGGTAGTGTTAGCTGTGGATTTTCAAGTAGGTCGAACAGGTGCATTAACTCCTGTAGCGCGTTTGGAACCCGTAAAAGTAGCTGGGGTTACCGTGAGTAATGCGACATTACATAATATGGATGAAATCTCCAGAAAAGATATTCATATTGGTGATACAGTGGTGATTCGCCGTGCTGGTGATGTAATTCCAGAGGTAGTTTCGGTGATTTTGGAAAAACGGCCCGCGGATATTAAAAGCATTCATATGCCTGAAAAATGTCCAGTTTGTGGATCGGATGTGGTACGTGAAGAAGGTGAAGCAGTTGCTCGTTGTGTAGGTGGCTTATTTTGTAAAGCTCAATTAAAAAGGATGATGTGGCATTTTGCCTCACGGAAAGCGATGTACATTGAGGGTCTTGGTTCTGTTTTGATTGAACAGTTGGTTGATGAAAACATTATACGTCATTTGCCTGATCTTTATGAGCTTGATGCGTCAACTCTGGCAAATCTTCCAAGAATGGGGGAGAAGTCAGCACAAAATTTATTGCATGCTTTGGAGCGAAGTAAAAAAACCACGTTTAATCGTTTTTTGTATGCATTAGGAATTCGAGAAATTGGTGAATCCAGTGCCCGCGTTTTGGCAGAGCATTTTGGTACGATTCCTTCAATTGTTGCAGCAACTGAGGAAGAGTTAATAAGCTTGAATGACATTGGACCAGTTGGGGCTGCTAATGTAGTGCTTTTTTTTGCTCAAGATCATAATTTGCACGTTATTGAGCGTTTGTTAGCACTTGGGATACATTGGCCAAAGCTTGATAAAAAACAAATCAACTCTGAAAATCCTTTTTTTGGTAAGACTGTAGTATTAACTGGCACATTGAGTACTCTTGGACGGGAAGAAGCGAAAGCAAAATTATTGGCTTCAGGAGCTAAGGTTAGTGGTAGTGTGTCAGCAAAAACCCATTATGTAATCGTTGGAAGTGAGGCGGGTTCTAAATTAGATAGAGCGAATGAGTTAGGAGTTAGAGTCCTTAATGAAGAACTATTTTTAAAAATGCTCTCATAGTTATTACTAACTAACGCCAGTTATGGATAAGAAAATTATAATTACTTGAAAAAATATTGAATAAAAAGATGGTGCTTGATAGATTTCTCTCTTTTTTAAACCGCCAAGTTATGAAAGGAGTCGAAATGCTATTAGCAC
>NZ_JBAQZB010000073.1:0-3414 GCF_049790535.1 Legionella sp. | reverse complement strand
AATTTTGCTCTTTATCAGAACGACAAGTGAAGCGATACAAGAAAAATATTTTAAGTGAACTTCACTGTAATAACCTCACTGAGGCCGTTGTCATTGGCATTCGTTACGGGCAAATAGCTCCGAAACCCTAACTGATGTCCCTTTTAGACCCTGTTTTTGGTTTGGATAAATTCTAGATAATAGCGCTTTTACTAACAGGAAAGCGCTAAAATGAATGTAAAAGCTCATAAAAATTTCTTAATAATTGAAGACAACGAGATTTGCCAAGAAATTTATAAATTCATATTTAAACAATTAAATTGTCGATATAAAAATCCTCATCTTAGGAATATATAGTCGCCGTAGTGGCTTGGCTTGATAACCTCACTGTTTTAACGAGATTGCTGCCAGCATTTTTTGTTTTGATGTTTGTAAGATTACTTTGTCAACTCCGGCAGTCTTTCGACCCCGGTTCTGGGTTACTCTGCGAACAGCCAGTAATTTGGCATATCTTGAGTGTGTTAGTAGCCATTGCAATGCTTTAGCTTTAGCTTTTCCATAACGCCCATCTAGAATAGCCTTTGCAATACGCATTTGTAGCCGACGTATATGTTGTTCGATGAAATCCCAATTTAGGGTATCCCACGTTTCACCACATGCTGAGACTGCACCGGTAACGGAAGTTACTGTCATTTGCGTTTTCTCATTCTCTCGGTTCTTCAAACTTTCTTGCAAAGAAAGACCTATGGGACGTCTGCTCACTTTCGTGCCAAATGATGTTTCAACTTGTATCTGAACCATTACAGCCCAGCATTCACTTCTTCCCACATCCCACCCCAGCATCATCATAAGTTCATCTTACGACAAACCGCCCCATTGCTGGGGACAATACTGGGTTCCCACGTTTCCCACTAAGAGTATGCCAACTTAGGTGCCTGCTTTCAGCCGGAAAGCTTATTGGTCACGGAGCGCATAATGGTTCGGCGCCCACCCTGCCTTCAGTACCTTTTGGTCAAAGCGTAACAGCCACTTTCGCTCCTTGCTTGGTAACGGCCTTTATCACAGATTCAGATATCTTCACCATATTGGCTATCTAGCAACTTGCCCGGTTGTGGTTACCAGAAGGGACATCCTCTCACGATTTCTTCCCCACGCTAATTAGCATTACGTCACATTTTCAGGGCAGCTCTTTATTCATTGCCCCTAGATTTATCCAGTGACATGGATGGTTCCCTACCTCAGTGTGGGAACAACTCTTATATGCGACCTCGTGTCGCACCCCTTTACCAAGCTCCAATAGAAAATATTGCAAATTATCCATGAGTGCTTGCTCAATATTTGTTTCAAGCAACGAAGAATAAGGCAGATTTAAAAAATCCAGAACATAAGGATCTCGTAAGCCTGTTCTTCTCCCACTAATTTCCAAGTTAATTGCGCTGGATAAGGTTCAAATCCTTCCGTAATTATAATGTTAGTGATGATCTTGAGGCATTTAGTTCACAACTTAGTTGTTGGCAGAAAAGTTCTAAGGATGGGCGCTTTGTTGGATTTATATTTTGAGAGTTTGCAATAAATGATTCAATAGAAGGAAAAGAAGACATTAATTGTTTATGAGATGAATGACTAGATAGCATCCTATTTAATGAAAAACCTAATGAATAAACATCTTGGTTTGGATTGGGTTTTATTAGTTCTATTTTACCACATAATTCAGGAGGCATCCATTTTCTCTCAGCTTCAGAAAAAAAGTTTCTGCTCCTTTCAGTAACATAGAATGAAAGTCCAAAATCAATAAAGCGTACAACGAACTTGGTGTTTTTACAGCGAATCATAATATTTCGTCGCTGAACATCACCATGAATAATGCCAGCGTCATGAATTCTTTTTAGCTCTCGTGTAATTTGAAGAACAATTTCGGCTAATTGATATGGATCAGTGACTTTTGGTAGCAAATCATTAGCAGTTTCTCCTTTTATAAAAGGCATGATATATCGATTCGTGTATATTGATTGACTGTCTCTTATCCAACCAAATTGAAATATTTCTGATATGTCATCTGGGTAAGCTTGTTTATTGAATTCAGCCTCTCTCTTTATACTATCTGTTAGATAGCTAGGTTTGCTTTTTGATAGAACTATGCTGTTATTTATTGGTGATTTAACTGCAATTTTTTGACCATCTTTACTCTGAAACAGTCGTACAACACCATAACCTCCTGCTCCTAACTTTTGGGTTGGTTTGTATATAGAAGAAGTCTCTGATTTTTTATCTATATGGGCAAAAAATGACGGGCGTCGACCAGCGGCCTTATACCAATAAATAGATTGTTGTGTCATATTGCAGTTAGCTTTCTTGATTAAATGAACAATTCTATCATTTTGCAGCATGATATTTATTAAGGAGGGCTCTTGTACCATAAGCTCTAAAGCTTGTGTGCCATCCTTAACGAAGGGAAGGATGGCTTTTTTATTTTGAAGACCGGTTATTTTTAAAATTAATAAATTTGCCACTTCATAGTGACGACCTTTTATTGCCCAATCGATGGGACGAAATCCATGGCAATCGTGGTTTGGAGCAATGGTTGGTATCGTTAAATCCGCTCCTAAACCCACTAAAAAATCTACTACAGGAACATGCCCCGAAGCTGCTGCCCAAAGTACAGGTGTTTGATTATTAGTATCTGTTATATCGAGCAAATCAGGATGTTTTTGGAGAATAATTTTAATTATTTCAAGATAACCTTTTGCAGCAACTAAATGAACAAAAGAACGAACACCGTCCAGAGGAGTAATTAACGTGCTTTTGTTATTTGCGAACAGATATATGAAACCCCGCGCATTATTTTCAGTAATTGTTAATAAAGTTTGTTTTAACTTTTTATTCATATGATCAGTAGATGCTCTTTTTTAAATCAGATTAGGAGATTATAGCAGCTTGTACTATGTGGGCAAAGGCTCCGATAGATCATCAAAATTTAAGTGTATTGACGGCTTATGTTTTATCGAAAGTGGGGCAAATTAATAACAAAGAACGTAAAGGACGTGCGTCCTTTACGATTGCAAATAAATTAATGTATGAACAAATTGGATTTGCACCTCAAGGTGGCTTCCATGAGAATGGTTGGTCTGGAACTGTTGATTTTTTGAAAATAAAGGAAAAGGGAAGAAGTGGACCCCATCGATGAGACCACGCTCCCTTACTATTTAGCTAGTGATTTATCCGTTAGTCATTTATCATGGCAAACGAAAATACCCTTTCTCCACAGACCTTAGTGACTTGATTGATGCCCCACCATTTCTAGTTGAACATTATTTTTTAAAACCTTTTCAACTGATTGATCTAGGACAAATTGATGATGAAACACTGAAACAACATGCCTGGTCTGGGGTAATGGAATTTGCATTGAAACATATTTTTGCTCGGGACATTTTGCCC
>NZ_JBAQZB010000072.1:0-27700 GCF_049790535.1 Legionella sp. | reverse complement strand
TTCCGAATAAAAATAGACAAATACATCTAATATATCTCCCACTAGGGTATTTTTAGGCACCCATTTATTGGGTAACAAAATTTCGCCCCACTCCTCCCCTTGCAAATAAACACCAAAGGAAACCTCTTTGATTATCTTTAATTTATTAAACTGCCCTATCTTAATCATTGAGCTACTCACGTTTTTTAGCATCACTAAGCTTACCATAGAAACAAGCTTATATTTTTTTTTGATTTTGATGAAGAAAAAGAAGTTAGAATATTTTCTTTCAATAAGTTTTTTAATTACTTTCTTCTTCCCAGACATTAGGCATGGGTTCCAGCAAAACAGATAAGGGATAGTCCTGACAAAGTTTTTTACTAATGTTTTCCTGCAAAGCTGGGTACTCGTAAAGAATTTCCTGTAATAAAGCACTTCCTTCATAAAACTCTTTTAATTTTGTTGAAGTAGTGCCTACAAAACCCAATGCTTCATAAAATCGACGAGCTTGCGCATTCGCCTCCAATACCCAGAGAAAAACTTTTTTATATCCCTGATTTGCTAATTCAGCGAGTGCAGCCAAACATAGTTTGGCTCCTAATCCCATATGCCAATAATCGGGTTGTAGGTACAAAGCACTGATTTCTCCCATCAGACTATCTGTATTACCCTCATGAAATGGAGAAATACTCACAAAACCCACTGTTTGATTTGCAATTTCAATTAGAAATACTTTTACTTCTTTCTTTAGAAGATCATGCCATTGCTGTGTGCGATCTTTTAAAGATAAATCTTTTAATATAGTTTCTGGAATAAACTCTTTATACATTTTTTGCCAAGAATGAACATGAATTAGAGCTATTATCTCCGCATCTTTTAATTGAGCTATTCTGATATGTGGAGTTAAGTTTTTAGTCATAATTGAAAAGTCGATCGTTAAAAAACCTATTATATCATCAGAATGCGCAAGCCATATAAATTTTTAAAGATACTCTAACAATGTACTAAAAGTATCTTTGCTGAGGTTATATTAGTTGCTTATCTTCGCAAGAAGGTAACCAATTCCTCCAGAAATAAGCAATGCAAGTAAAGGGTTTTTTTTTACTTTTTTAAAAATCTCATCTGCATGAGCATCAATAAAATTGTCAAAACAGGGAGAATTAAGCTTATTTTCTTCACCATTTACTGTTAATTTAATTTTCTTTTTATTCTCCATGATAATATTCTCCAAACTAAATTTTTGATAATGCAGGCTCTAGCTATTTCTATTCTTTTACAGAAATAGCAACAGAACACAATAAAACCTCTTTTCAAGAGACCTACAAAAAACCTGATATTTTCTAAATATTCTTATTTACTAATTATTTTTGAGAGTACAAAACCAATCCCCCCAGCAATAAGTAGGGAAGTTAATGGATATTTTTTTACCTTGATTAAAAGCCTATCAGTGTAAATCTCCATGGAGGCTTCAAGAATATTAATCTTCTCTTTGCTTTCTTCATAAAAATCAGAAGCTGTTTCTTTAATTTGTCCTGTGGTTGATTCAACTTGATCTTTAACATTTTGATAGAGATTTGAAACCTTCTCTTTAGTATTGTCTAATGTATTTTTCCCCTCTTCTTTTATATTCCACTTGTCCATAATACTCTCCTTGTAAGAAGCTTTAATTAAATTGAATACAAAACACTGTCAATTGTTCAAAATTATTCTTTTTGATTAAAATTTAATTATTATAGATAAATTATATACGATTTTTGTATTTTCTTTTGAGAAGAAGAAAATAAAAGTCTTTGGCAGTTTAAATAGATGAGATGCGTAACAATGTGGGATTCCCAAAATAAACAGATTTCGTTACTTAATGCGTTATATAACTAAGAAATCACTTAACCCTCGAGCAATTTTTCTTTCAGAGACTCTCTCCATAATAATTAAAAACACAGGCAAAGACACAGAAATGATCTTGGATCTTCAAATCCATAGTCACGGTCGAACCTTCGCCCATTGTTTAATGGATGTCGAAATAACTTAATAGTGCTTTTACTTATTCATTTTCAGTAAGTAATGCAACATCTTGCGCCTTTAAGCCTTTTGGACCTTTATCAAGCACAAAAGTTACAGGATCATTTTCATGCAATGTTTTGAATCCAACACCTTGTATGTCTTTATAGTGCACAAAAATATCATCACCTTGTTGATTAATAATAAATCCAAATCCTTTTTTTTCATTAAACCATTTAACATGGCCTGTCTCTCTTTGCGACATTAGTTATCCCCTTCGTCCAATAAGCTTTTACTTTTCTAACAAGATTATAAATGCTTACTGTCACGCAGCTATAGTGGTAAAAAATTAACTCACTCAGTAAGACAACTACGTTATAATAAACATTTACTCTGCACTAGTATTTAAATACAGCAAGGTTAGCATATCAGTTTTTTATTTATTGTTAAGGATTTTTTATAAAAATCAATGTAATAAAAATAATTTTTAATTTAGGAAAAACATTATGACCCATATAAAATCATCTTTTATAAAATTAGCTCTTGATTGCCACGTATTAAAATTTGGTAAATTTACTTTAAAATCTGGGCGCATAAGTCCTTATTTTTTTAATGCGGGATTATTTTATCAAGGACATGCTTTACGCCAATTAGGTCAGTTTTATGCACAAACCTTATTAGAACATAATGCTGAATTTAACCATTTATTTGGTCCTGCCTATAAAGGCTTACCGCTTGCTACTACTACGGCTGTTGCTTTATCTGAATTTGGTAAAGAAGCTACCGTTACCTTTAATCGCAAAGAAATCAAAGATCATGGTGAAGGGGGTCAATTGATCGGCGCCCCATTAACAGGAAATACAATTATTGTTGATGATGTAATTACTGCTGGCACAGCATTTCGAGAATCCCAAGCTTTAATTCGAGAAAATGGGGGACATTTAATTGGAGTAATCATTGCTCTGGATCGCTGCGAACGTGGTGCAACAAATAAATCAACCTTATCTGAGATTAAAAATGAGGGAATTGATGTTTACTCTATTATCAATTTATTTGATTTGATTGATTATTTAAAATCGGTACAGGAACATGAACAAGTTAAAAAGTTAGAAGAATATCAAGCTGTTTATGGGTGTTAATTTTCTTTTCTTATTGCTTTCCTATAGCCAGTACGACAATACTAGTCGAAGAATTAGGAAAAACCTGTCTGTTACCTCCCAGGGATTTCCTAAGCTATGTACTTACTTAGCTATTTTGCGCCAGGTAGTGCCTTTTGACCCATCTTCTAACTCAATCCCTTGATTTAATAATTCAACTCTTATTTGATCTGCACGTTCCCAATTCCGCTCAGCTCTTGCTCGAAATCGTTCCGCAATTAATTGCTCTATAGCTGCTTTATCCTCATCAGCAAAACCTGCTTGTAAAAACTCAGTAGAATCCGATTGCAATAATCCCATTAGTCCAGACAAATACTTTAGAGTTGCCGCTAAAACAGGACTGCTATTCTTATTCACTTCATGACTCAATTGAAATAACACTGACAAAGCTACAGGTGTATTAAAATCATCATTCATTGCCTGATTAAATTGATTAATCCAATGATCATCTAAATCACTATTAGCAACTGAAGACACCTCTTTCATTGTTTGATAAAGTCGGGTTAGCGCTTTCTTGGCATTGAATAAATTTTCTTCAGAATAATTTAATGAACTTCGATAATGACTGCTTAAAAGAAAATAACGTACAACTTCTGGATGATGATTTGCCAGAACATCTGCGATGCTAAAGAAATTGCCCAATGATTTTGACATTTTTTCATTGTTAACCTGTAACATCCCTACATGCATCCAATAATTAGCAAAAAGCTTGTCAGTAACAGCCTCACTTTGGGCAATTTCATTCTCATGATGCGGAAACTGCAAATCAAGTCCCCCACCGTGAATATCAAATTGTTCTCCTAACTCTTCCATAGCCATTGCTGAACACTCAATATGCCAACCGGGACGCCCCTCACCCCATGGTGAAGGCCAACTTGGTTCGCCCGTTTTTGCTTTTTTCCATAAAACAAAATCAAGAGGGGAGCGTTTTTCTTTAACAATCTCAACACGGGCGCCTGCCATTAATCCTTCCAGATCTTGATGCGATAACTTTCCATATTCCGCAAATGAATCTACTTGAAAGCATACATCACCGTTTTCACTTACATAGGCATTGTCTTTGCTAAGTAAACGTTCAATTAAACGGATAATAGTGACAATATGTTCGGTCGCTCGTGGTTCATAAGTGGGTGGTAAAATATTTAAGGCATGCATATCTTCATGCATGGCAGTTATATAGTGTGCGGTCAATTCATCAATGGGAATACCACGTTCATTAGCACGTGCAATAATTTTATCATCAATGTCTGTGATATTACGCACAAAGGTTACATCATAATTTTGTGAACGCAGATACCTTACTATAACATCAAAACATACCATAGAACGAGCATGTCCCAGGTGACAGTGGTCATAAACTGTAATACCACATACGTACATGCCAATTTTTCCAGGCCGAATGGAAACAAACGGTTCTTTTGTTCTGGTTAATGAATTATATAAATGTAACACTTCTACCCCTTAGCTTACTTTTCCCCAAGTATCTTTTAAATCCACCACGCGATGAAAAGCTCGAACACGCCCCTCCTTTTCCTCATTAACACAATAGTATCCTAAGCGCTCAAACTGAAACACCGATCCCAAAGGCTGATTTACCAAAGAAGGCTCACAAAATGCGGTGAGTGTTTGCAACGAATCATGATTTAAAAACTGAAAGTAATCTTCTTCACGAGCAGGATTAGCATCCGTAAATAATCTATCATATTGCAAAATGGTTACGGGATGGGCATGTTTGCTGGATACCCAATGAATAACTCCTTTTACTTTTCTACCTTCAGGATTTTTACCTAAAGTATTTTCATCATAGCTACAATGCAGTTTAATCACTTCACCGTTATCATTACGCACCACATCATGACATTTAATTACATAAGAATTACGTAAGCGCACTTCGGCACCAGGATATAAACGGAAATAGTTTTTCGTTGGTACTTCCATAAAATCTGAACGTTCTATAAATAGCTCTCTAGAAAAGGGAAGCTCTCGTGTTGGCGCCTCAGGATCTTGAGGATTAAAAGAAGCCTGCAACAGTTCCACTCGATCTTCAGGATAGTTTTCCAAAACAATTTTTAAAGGATCCATCACACATAAAGCACGTTTCGCAGTTTTATTTAATTCTGCTCGGACGCAGTCTTCTAATAAAGACATATCGATTACAGAATCACTACGTGAAATACCAATCATTTCGCAGAATTGACGAATAGCTGCAGGCGGATATCCGCGTTTACGCATCCCTCGTAAAGTAGGCATACGTGGATCATCCCATCCACTTACCGCATTTTTTTCAACAAGTTCCCGTAATTTGCGTTTAGAGGTTACGGTATGTGATAAATTTAACCGTGCAAATTCTATTTGCACCGGTTTTGCGGGTACCGGTAAATTCTCGATAAACCAATCATAAAGTGGGCGGTGATCTTGGAACTCTAAAGTACATAAAGAATGAGTGATTTTTTCCATAGCATCTGAAATTGGATGCGCGTAATCATACATGGGATAAATACACCATTCATTACCCGTACGTTGATGATATGCGTGACGAATACGATACAACACAGGATCCCGGAGGTTCACGTTTCCGGATTGCATATCAATTTTTGCTCTTAATACGTGCGTTCCATCAGGAAATTCACCTGCCTTCATTCGGGTAAATAAATCTAGACTTTCTGCCATTGGCCGGTTTCTATAGGGACTTTCCCGTCCGGGAACTTGTAAAGTACCGCGATAAGCCCGAATTTCTTCCATACTTAAACTATCAACGTAAGCTAAGTCTTTTTTGATTAATAATACAGCAAAATCATAAAGCTCATGATAATAATCCGATGAATGAGTCATATCAACCCATTCGAAACCCAACCAACGCACATCATCAATGATTGCGTTCACATATTCTTCTTCCTCTTTGATTGGATTCGTATCATCAAAACGTAAATAACAAAGTCCGCCAAACTCTTTTGCCAAACCAAAATTCAAACAAATGGATTTAGCATGCCCCACGTGTAAATAACCATTTGGCTCAGGAGGAAAGCGTGTCACTAAAACTTTATGTTTGCCACTTGCTAATTCATCAGTTATTAATTGCCTGATAAAATGTACTCGTTTTTCGGTTAATTCGGTCATTAATTTTTCCATTATGTCTCATTACTACCACGAGAGGGATGCACTTATTTCTCCCAAAGAAAGGAAGGCCCTGGATTATTCTGTAATACGGAAAATTCTTGAGGGTAAATCACTTGTACTAGATACAAACCATAAGCAGGTGCAGTTTCAGCGCCTAACTTTCTGTCTTTAGCCTTTAAAACTTCCTCTATCCATGAAACCGGATGTTTTCCTGAACCTATTGCAATCAATACCCCCGCAATATTTCGCACCATATGGTGCAAAAAGGCATTTGCAGTAATATCAATAATTACTAAATCATTCATACGAGTTACGTGCAATTTATGCACATTTCGCATCGGTGTATTAGATTGACATTCAACAGAACGAAATGAGGTAAAATCATTTTCACCTAATAAAATTTGCGCGGCCTTATGCATCAGATGATGATCTAATTGCCTGTATTGCCATGTCATATTACTACGCAATAAAGCAGGTCTAATCACTCCATTATATATTACGTAACGATATCTTCTCGCTGTTGCTGAATATCGCGCATTAAATTCTTCAGGAAGTTCTTTACCCCATTTTACACAAACATCTTTAGGCAAAAAAGAATTTGCACCATGAATCCATGCCCGAATGCTGCGTTCTTTATCAGTATCAAAATGAATCACCTGATTTGTAGCGTGTACGCCTGTGTCTGTTCTTCCTGCACAAACTACAGAGATACGACTATCAGCAACTTTTGATAAAGCATGCTCCACTGCCTGTTGCACAGTATGTAGACTTGTTTGTGCTTGCCAGCCGTGGTATTGGCTACCATCATATTCAAGCACCAAGGCAATACGCATTGATTATTCCTAAACAAAAAGGCTCAATTTATATTAGTGCATTTACTTTGTCTATACCTTAGATGATTCATTTTTTAAAAAGTAAAGGTTGATACATCTTCGTTTACTGAAAAAATTAAAAAATACAATAGCAACAATAAATTGAACGGAATGGGTTGAAAAGTAATAGTCCAAATCTGTATCTTCAAAGCCGAGAAGTATATACTTGCAGTTACTGTTGTTAATACACTTATAAAATATTGAGATTCATTTATGAAATGGACTTTTTTTTATCGCAACATTACCTCTTTGTTAATACTCTGTAACACTTTGGTTTTTGCAAAACAAAATGAAAATAACCTTTCAGATCCTTTGGTACAATCTCCAGGAAATTGGTTTATTAGCATGGGTGTAGGAGAACAATATCCCCAATGGCACAATCCAATGAAAGTTAACAATAGCTCTGGCTTTCCCGCACCCTACAATAAAGATCTCTATGCAACTAAAAATCAAAATGAAGCAGTAATTGCTTTCTCAGTAGGTCGACATTGGCAACTTGGTGATTTCTGGTTTCCTTCCTATTCGTTTGGTGTATTTTGGCAATATTTTTTCAGAACTCATTTGGGAAAGACGATAACCTTGTATTCTAATCCTGAATTGACCAACTATCGCTACAATTGGAATCTGACTGCAAATCTTTTATTAGCCTCCGCAAAACTTAATCTATTAGAATACAAAAAGTTTTCTCCCTATGTTAACGTCGGAATCGGTAGCTCATTCAATAGAACATCTAATTATAAAGAAAAAGCGCTAACTGATGTTACTCCACGTTTTAGTCCTCAATTTTCTAAATTCAGTACCAGCGAATTTTCTTATGTTATTGGCATAGGAGTTGATCTGCAATTTATGTCACAATTAATTCTCTCTGTTGGCTATAATTACCAAAATTTAGGACAAATCAGCTCAGGCCCAGGCAAAGAGATATGGTCCAATCAATCATTGAATCCTGGATCCTATCATTCAAATGAAGTATTGCTTTCTGTAAGTTATTTTTTGGGGAAATGAACTCGTGAAATAAATTCTGTTGCATTTTCCGAGCTAAATCAGCGAAAGACCCTAAAACTATTAAGTTATGTGGTTTTAGGTGAGCAAAATGAAGCTCAAACCATGATAGAAAAAACCCTGTTTTACTAATAATTCCAGCAAAAACTATAGAACGCTTTTGCTTTATAAGGGGTGGAAATATTTTCCTTTTAGGGTTGATGCTGGTCTTGGTTTCGAATGTGCGTGCGTTAGTAATTATTATAATGCCAACATGATTAATTCGTCTGCAACAAAAGATGCTCGTTGCGCTATATAAAAATCAAAAACAGAAGCGCTTGCTGGACTTAGAGAACCATTTAATCAATAAATATACTGCCAGCTAAATTGATTATTCTTGATAGCCTATAGGCAGCAATTAACTAGATGTCAAAAATCACCCAATTGGTTATAAATTTAAATAATTAATTTCGCGCTACCATCTAATTAGGCTTAGATACCCCTAATTCTTGACCTTATCTATAAGCTCTAGTTATGATGCATTATCTATGTTTGTTAAGAGTAATTTTATGGACAGTTTGAATGAGTTATTACGTCCCCGATGGGGCTCTGAAAAATGGATTTTAGAAGGATGGGAAAAAATCAATTCCGATGAAAAAAAACTCATCACAGAACGTCTGAATGAATTATTTAAAGACGGTCTACCTTTTGATATCAAACATGATAAGTCACTCTATATTTACGCATTTTCCCTTTTAGCGCAGTTGGAAGTTTTAGCGATTCAAATACCGCTAAAATTTCAGGATAAAATGATCAGTCAAGAAAATAAAGAGAGGATGCATACCCAACTACTGGATGAGATTTTCCACGGTTTGGTATTTACTAAAATTCTTTACATGCTATGCGATCCTTATGCCCTACCACCTGAATACAACAATAATGTTGAAATGCTATGCAACTATGTAAGAAACGAAGAATGTCCTAAAGTTGCAGTAATGCTGTTAAATTTAATTGCAGAAGGCTGGATTGAAGAAGGATTTAAATGTTATGCACAACAAAATATTGCTCCTAAAGTATTTAAAGTAATTCTTGCTGATGAACATCGTCACGTCTGTGAGGCAGATCTATATACCGACGTAGGCTTACCTGATCGCACTATTATGAAAAAGAAGCTTGAATATCTGGAAGAACAACTTCTGGTTAACTTTTTTTTGCAACACCGGTATGTAATTGCAGCATCTGCTTTACTAGGTTTTGAAGGTATGAGTAATTTTATGCAGTCGTTGAATGCAAAACATCATCAGCAATTAAAGAAAATTAATCTTGAACCAAGCAAAAAATGGATTACATTCATGCAATTGATGCAAAATATGTTGCCAATAATTCATGCCTATTCACAAAAGCATCAAGAAATAGAAATGACTCCCATGCGTAAAATTCTAATGACACAGTGGGATAATTCAAGTGAGGCAACAATGGTGTCTCAATCAAACATTGATGTGAGCTGCATCGATTTTTTCAATAAAAAATTCCCATCAGAAACATTAACTACATTAATGATGCAATCTATAAGTCTGTGGCTAAAAGAAAACGAAGTATATCGCAGCTACTTACATTATAGAAAATTATACCAAAGCAAAGAAGCTTATGTGGGAGTTATTGCACTGCTACCTGGTTGTGGTGATCATATGGGAACCATAGCATTTGCAAACTGCCATGAAATGAGCGTTGCTGAATTGAGCCAACGCATTCGTGATATTTTACCGATGATGGTTTATTGCTATAAAAGACGTGAAGAATTAGAAAAAGCCTATCCTCATCTAAAACCTTATGATGAAAATAAGCTTCTTGACTTTGCATATAATGTCTATGGATACCCTTTGCCAGGAAGCTCTATAGTCACCATTAGCAATGTAGGTCCGTGGGGCTATACTGATGCAAAATCTCCTTTGCTTAAAAATGAATCAGTAAAATTTGTAATGATGCAGATTGAGCGAAAACAGGTATGGAATAAAAAAAGGCAGACATTTGAAATTCAAGATCATTTACCTATTTCAATCAGCGCGGATCATCGAATTTTTGATGGAAATACTCCTGTACCTCAAATGCTTAACGATGCATTTCAACGCATGTTCCAAAAAATGAACGGGGACCTAATAGAACCTATTCAGCAGGTAAGAAAACCTATTAATAGCACCCACTTTATTAAAAATGTAGAAGCAATGCTAAATCTTAACGTTGATTTTGGATATAAATATATAAATGCACTCCAGACCGTTTGGGCAGACTTTCTTACTCCAGAAAGCTTATTAACATCAATGGAGTCAATAAAAGCTGCTACGAAAAGTATTTTTGAAAATTAAAAAGATTTATTTTCATTTAAGAAACACTTTTAAATAAGAATAGAAATCGTTTTACATCTTACTTATCTCCTCTTCCTCTAAGTTCTTTTTTATTCACTGGAGGCCTAGAGCATTTGATATTGAGATGATCTATACACCGATTTTCTTAATTGATTTATGATAGGATAATTTGTTGAATTAATTCTTCCAAAATGTTTATTCGTGCTGTTCTCTTTACTTGCATTACCCCAACCATTAATTCATAATTTATCACCCTGATTTTCTTCTGGATCAATATGTCAGCATCATTAATTGATGGAAGGGTTTTAGCCTCTATACGTCGAAATGAATTAAAACAACAAGTGCATGCTCATGTACAAAATGGACATCGAGCTCCAGGCCTTGCTGTAATACTCATTGGCGCAGATTCAGCTTCATCTATTTACGTGGAGAACAAACGAAAAGCATGTGCAGAAGTAGGTATTCTTTCTCACTCATATGACTTACCTCAAGAAACCAGTCAGAAAGAGTTAATCCAGCTTATCGACGAATTAAATAATTCCAGTGAAGTAGATGGAATTCTAATTCAATTGCCTTTACCCAAACACATAAACGAATCAGTAATAATCGAGCGTATTAACCCTAAAAAAGATGTTGACGGCTTTCATCCCTACAATTTAGGGAGATTAGCACAACGGAACCCTTTATTACGTCCTTGTACCCCCTTAGGAATTATGAATCTGTTGCACCATTACCAACTCAATGTGAAAGGGAAACATGCCTTAATTGTTGGTGCTTCAAATATCGTCGGCCGACCTATGAGTCTAGAGCTACTCATGGCTGGAGCAACCGTGACAATTTGCCATCGGTTTACACAAAATTTAGATAAATTGGTGCGAATTGCTGATTTTGTCATCATCGCTGCTGGTCATATGGATGTGATTGATGTGGACTGGTTGAATAAAAATCAGGTAATTATTGATGTTGGTATTCATCGTTTAGCTGATGGCAGTATTCGTGGCGATGTAAATTTTAAAAAGGCACTCAATAAGGTGGCTTGGATAACTCCGGTCCCTGGCGGTGTAGGTCCTATGACTATAATGACCTTGCTTGAGAATACCTGGATAGCAGCATTGAAATGAGGAATGCAGCTCATGCTTATTGACCGGTCTACTTATCCAATAATTCCCAATCAAATTCACCACTTAATTCATCAAAATCATCCTTAAACTCTTCTTTTAAACGCTTATGCTCAAATCGATCTTCCAGCATAATCAGAAAACGATTTATCCTCATAATCACGATGTACTTTCATAAAATCCCCTTTTTACTTTCTTAAAAAAGAGTATAGTAGAAAAAAATTCTAATCTGTTATAATTCATAACACTACTCTTTAAATAGACTACTTCAATGCTCAGTTACCAACACGGATACCACGCCGGCAATTTTGCCGATGTCATTAAACACGTCGCCTTAACACGATTACTGAACTACTTAATCATTAAAGAAAAATCCCTGTTTTTTCTTGAGACACACGCAGGAAAAGGCATTTATGACTTAAAAAATAAACAGGCCGAAAAAACAAAAGAGTACAAGCAGGGCATAAACTTTATTTGGCCTGAACGAAAAATGCTGGCGCCAGTTTTTCATGAGTATCTAAACATCATTATGCAACTCAATGCAACTGAAGAATTAAAGTACTATCCGGGATCACCTTTTTTAGCGATCAATCAGTTACGATCTCAAGATCGGTTGTATTTTTGCGAATTACATTCAACCGAATTTGCAGCACTTAATCAATTATCTACTCTTAATAAAAAAGTTCATTTCAGTAATGAGGATGGCATAACAGCCATGAATGCCTTATTGCCCCCTCCTGAAAAAAGGGGTTTAATTTTTATTGATCCTTCTTTTGAAATTAAAAATGAATACAAAGATATTCCCGCAGCAATAAAACGAGCATATATTCGTTTTTCAACTGGAGTATTTTGCTTATGGTATCCTATAGTTAACAGACAACTAGTAGAAAAACTGGATAGAGGAATGAACACGATCAATGCAAAAAATTCCCTGCGCATCGAATTTAATTTGACTATGGCACGAACTACGGGTATGTCAGGAACAGGTTTATGGGTGATTAATCCTCCTCACACTTTTGCCGAAGAAATGAAAGCTGTATTAGATACATTAAGAACCTATTTTAACCCAGGGATTTCTTCCTATTTAATTGAGACTAACTGACATGTTCCTTATTCCTATTCCTGCATTTACTGACAATTATATCTGGGCGATTCTTGATAAAAATGCTGGTGTTTTTGACTGCGTTGATCCAGGTGATGCAAACCCCGTTTTGCAATTCGCGCAGGCGCGACAGCTTGAACTGCGCTCTATTTTGTTAACCCATCATCATTATGATCATATTGGTGGGGTAGACATATTAATCAAAAAATTTCCTTCATGCCGTATTTATGGGCCAATGGATCCGCGTATACCCAATGTCAACCATCCAGTAACAGAGCATCAAATTTTGCAAGTGGGTCATTATTTATTCAAAGTTCTATTTAATCCAGGACATACCTCCACCCATATTAGCTATTACGAGCCTCATGAAGAATGGCTATTTTGCGGTGATACCCTTTTCTCAGCAGGCTGCGGCAGAGTGTTTGATGGGACATTAAATGAATTACATCAATCAATGTTACTTTTTAATTCGTTACCACCAACAACAAAAGTTTTTTCGGCCCATGAATACACACTGAAAAATTTACGATTTGCGCATACTGTAGAACCCAATAATCAATTTATTAAAAATTATTTACAAAAAATAAAAGCTCAATCAAACTCTTGCACCCTACCTTCTACTATAGAAAAAGAACGATTAATTAATCCTTTTTTACGAACTGATGTACCTGAAGTACAAGCCTACGCACGCCAACATGGAGGGATATCTCAGGACTCATTAGAAATATTTCGTGTACTCAGAGAGCAAAAAAATACATTCCAATAATTAAACAAAAAGAATTCATTAAAAACTTTTTGAGTCGTTAAAAATCACAAAGGGTTTAATCCTAGAAGAAATTTTAGTAAACTGGTTAATTAATAAAGTTTTCAGGTAAATACCATTGAAATTTAAGTTAAGCTATGTTACTAATTTATTTCGAAAAACTCGCCGAGCCATAAGAGGGGATGTACTGAATTGGCAACAGACCCTATTAAACTTAATAAAAAAATTTTTATTAAGCTTCTTCTTTCTTTGGGGTATTACCCCTCCAGTAATTGCTCACGTAACTCCCGATGTATGGGATGTACTTCGTAATCAATTTATGTTAAATCACGAGACTTCTCGCACTGAAGTACAAGAACAAATTCAATGGCTTATTGCTCACCCAGGCTACCTTAAAAAGGTATGTCGTCAATCTGAACCCTACATCTATCACATTATAGGTGAAATCAAAAAAAGAAAACTTCCCGGTGAGTTGGCCTTACTTCCGATGATTGAAAGTGCGTATGATCCCTTTGCTTATTCAGGCGTAGGAGCAGCAGGCTTATGGCAAATAATGCCAGGTACAGGAGCTGATTTTGGATTAAAACAGGATTGGTGGTTTGACGGAAGACGCAGCATCCGCCCTTCGACCGAGGCAGCACTGAACTATCTAGTTTATCTAAACAAATTTTTTGAATACAATTGGATATTAGCCATTGCCGCCTATGATGCGGGTGAAGGCACCGTTGCTCGAGCTATTAAAACCATACACTCAAATCGCGGTATGCGATTTTGGGACTTATCCCTACCCAGAGAAACTCAGGTTTATGTCCCACGCCTGTTTGCATTAGCAGAAATAATAAATAATCCACAGCGATATAAGTTAATCCTCCCTGAAATACCCTATCTTCCATATTTTGAAGAAGTTAATATTGGTAGCCAAATCGATTTAAGTCATGCTGCTAAACTAGCAGGAATTAGCTATAAAGAATTAATTCAATTAAATCCTGGATATAATCGCTGGACTACTGCTCCTTATAAACCCTTCAAATTGTTAATTCCTACAGAAAAAGTACATCAGTTCAATTTTAATCTTGCTCATTTTCCTGAAGATAAACGCGTTAGTTGGACCAAACATCAAGTAAGACAAGGCGATAGTTTGGATAATATTGCCATTCGCTATCACACAACAGTAAATTTAATTAAACAATTAAATCAATTAACAACAACTCGTGTGAAACCGAATCAATCCATTTTAATTCCCAGTACAAAAAATGCACCTGTTATTGCTAAAAAAGAAATCGCCATTGCGAAAACAACACCTTATGGAACCTCAAGTAAATTTAAAGGTCCAATTAAGGAGGTTGCTAATCGTCGTGTAATTCATATTGTTCAGGGAACTGACAGTTATCAACGTTTGGAAAGAATGTATGGGGTTAGTACTGCGGAAATCCAAAGCTGGAATAAATTATCCGTTCGTCAACGATTACGCACAGGACAACAATTAATAATCTGGAAAAAAATAAAACAACCTAAGCAATATATAGTTCGTAGTGGAGAGAGCTTGAGCGTTATCGCGAAACGAAATCAAACCGAGGTAAATAAAATTCTTTCGTTAAACCCAGAAATTATGCGCAATAAAACGCTACAAGTGGGACAGAAAATACTTATTGGGTAGGAGAAAGAAACACTGTTTTAACTATCTAGTTACAAATATTTTGCCTTTTGGAATGATCCTTGCATGAGTGCATAAAAACTTGTGTTATACTTAAAGTAACTTGTTTTTAGTATTAATTAATATGAAATTACTATTTGATTTTTTTCCCATAGTGTTATTTTTTATCGTATATAAAACCACTGATATATATAGTGCTACAGCAATTGCGATGGTGGCTTCATTAACCCAGGTAGCATTTTACCGCTTAAAGTTCCAACATTACGAAAAAATGCATTTGATTAGTTTGGCAATAATTATGGTACTTGGTGGTGCAACTCTCTTCTTTCATAATCCATGGTTCATTAAATGGAAACCCACCGGGATTTATTGGCTTTCTGCCCTAGTTTTTTTTAGCTCAAGCTTCATTGGCAGCAAACCACTGATTCAAAAAATGATGGAATCTAACGTTTCCTTGCCTGGAAAAATATGGCACAGGCTAAATTCAGCCTGGGCGTTATTTTTTATTTTAATGGGTGCAGTGAACCTTTATGTTGCCTATCATTATGATACAAATGCCTGGGTGAACTTTAAATTATTTGGCGGTGTTGGTTTTACTTTGCTTTTTGTATTGATTCAAGCTTTTTATCTAACAAGACATATGGAAGAAACTGGGCTTGAAAAACGATAGGAGCAACAACAATGAGACTATTGTTAGTTGAAGACGATGAGCTATTAGGAGATGCCGTAAAAACAGGTTTAACCCAATTTGGTTATGTTGTCGACTTGCTAAAAGATGGGGAAGCTGCACGTGCAGCATTAAAATCTGAATCATTCGAATTAATTATTCTTGATTTAGGCCTGCCTAAATTATCAGGACTAGCCCTCTTACAAAACATCCGCAATGAGGGTAATTCAACACCAGTGATTATTCTGACTGCTCGTGAATCAGTAGAAGATCGCATTAAAGGCTTAGATAGTGGTGCTGATGATTATCTGGTCAAACCTTTTGATTTAAATGAATTAAGTGCTCGAATCAGAGCTTTAATAAGACGATCACAAGGTCGCGCTGATTCAGTACTGCAATACAAAAACATTACCTTGGATCCGGCTGCACATTCCGTCCTGGTTGATGAGATATTAGTTAATGTGCCCCGCAGAGAATTTGCATTGTTGCAAAAACTTTTAGAAAACAATGGTCATGTTTTATCTCGTGAACAACTGATGCAAAGTATCTATGGCTGGGATGAGGAAGTAGACAGTAATGCACTTGAAGTGCACATTCATAATTTGCGTAAGAAATTAAATGCCAATTTCATACGCACTATTCGCGGCGTAGGTTATATGGCTGAAAAAAATGATGGTGTTATTGCATCGTGAACTTGTCCATCCGAAAGTTTCTTTTGTTCAACTTATTATTAGCTATTACAACAACAACCACATTAACAGCTATTGGTAACTATTATCTGGATCAAAAAGACATACAAGATCATTTAGATACCTTGATGGCTGTTTCTGCCTTATCCTATCAAGCTTTGCTAGGAGATGATGTTCATCAGCGTCCTCTGGTAAAAATTCAGAATAACTTAGAAACAATTCCGCAAAAAATCGAGACTTTTTACCAAAAACGATTTTTAAATTATATACCTCCTGAGGATTATGTAGACAAATTCAATTTTCAGGTTTGGACAAACGGTGGAAAGTTATTATTGCATTCATCAACAGCCCCTAAAATTCCTCTCACCTCTGAAATTGATGGCTTTAGCGATAAAAAAATAGGCAATAAAGATTGGCGAGTTTTCACCACTTATAATGATAAAGCAGGTATTCGAACCGTTTTAGCGGAGCGTTATGATACTCGAAACGAATTAGGTCATCGAATTGCACAGGATGATCTTTACATTATGCTTCTAACATTTCCTTTATCTGGATTATTAATCTGGATCATCATTGGTCGAGGTTTAGATAGCCTCGATAAAGTAGCAGAAGAGGTAGCTAACCGCGCTCCCAGTCATCTTGAACCAGTAGATCTGCAGGAAGTACCAGAAGAAATTAAACCTGTAATTGATGAGTTGAATAAATTATTTTTTAGACTTAAAGAAGGATTTGAACGTGAAAAACGTTTTGCAGCAGATGCAGCACATGAGCTGCGCACTCCCCTTGCTGCACTTAAAACGCAGGCCCAGGTTGCGCTGCATACAAATAATATGGAAGAAAAAAATCAGGCATTACAAAAATTAATTGTCAGCGTGAATCGTAGTACACACATTGTACAACAGCTACTAACCATGAGCCGTCTCGTTCCTGAAGCGGCTCATATTGACGGAAAAGATAAAGTTAATCTGAGTCGCTTAACTCGAGAAATACTCGCTATGCTAGCTCCTACAGCGGTAGAAAAACAAATTGATCTCGAGTTTGAGAGTAATGCCGAAAATTTAAATATTTATGGAAACTCAACTGCATTAGGCATATTAATTCGCAATCTTGTTGATAATGCCATTCGCTATTCTCATGAACACGGCCACATTAAAGTTTATCTTGCTAAATCGCAAGACAATGAGGTAATGCTCGAAGTTCGCGATAATGGCCCAGGAATTCCACATGAATTAAGAACACGCGTTTTTGAGCGCTTTTTCCGTGTTTTGGGAAACAAAAGTCCAGGTAGTGGATTAGGGCTTGCCATTGTACAACAAATTTGTGAACTACATAACGGACGTGTCGTATTAAACTCACCCAAAGAAGGTAATGGACTTATTGTAACTGTGTTTTTACCAATTAAGACAGAAAAGAAAGTAAAAAAACTTTTGCGAAGGTAACTCTGCGCTTGCTGCATGCTTTTTGCGCGTTCCAAATCGACTTAAAACTACCCTTCCATACATACTGGTCGCTATTATTTTTCTTATGCTTATCGCACAGATAAAATCTGTAAGGCCTCGCGAATTAATTGCTCACAGCCTTTATTCCCGTCATCAATTTTATTTACTGCTTTTAACGCTTCTTGAGGTTTATACCCTAAAGACTCCAAAGCACTAACAGCCTCATCCTGACCACGCACTAGATATGTTGGCTTTTGAAGCATATTAGAGGCTGATTCAGAAAATTGTTGTATGCTATCGCGCATTTCAATCACCAAACGTTCTGCTGTTTTTTTACCTATGCCGGGTAACTTTGTTAAAAAAGCTGCATTCTCCTGTTTAATACATTGAATAAACTCCTTAGGAGTAATACTCGAAAGAATAGCCATAGCCATCTTTGGGCCAACACCATTTACCTTAATTAAAGCCCTGAATAACATTCGTTCCTGTTTATCTAAAAAACCATACAACAACAAAGCATCTTCCCGCACAATAGTATGTATGTGCAAACCAATTGAACCACTTAATACATCCAATTGAAAAAAAGTATTTAATGACGTTTCGACGTCATATCCTACTCCGTGAACATTCAAAACTAATTTTCCCGGTTGATGCTTATCAACAATTTGTCCATCAAGCCATCCAATCATCGTTTCCGTTTCCTTATTCTTATGCCCCGTTTACCTAAAACAGCAGAAATATTATGACGCATATGACTATGACAAATAGCGATTGCTAAAGCATCTGCTGCATCACTCTGCGGTGCGTTATTCAGCGAAAGCAAATTGACTACCATATGGCTTACTTGTACTTTTTGAGCCGCCCCATAACCAACTACTGTTTGTTTGATCTCTCTAGCCGAATATTCACTTACTTTAACACGATATGAAGCAGCAGCAACCATAGCAACACCACGCGCATGTCCCAATTTCAATGCTGAATTAGGATTTTGATGCAGAAAAACCTGTTCGATAGCTACTTCCATGGGCGAATAATGATCCATTAATTGACAAATACCATCATAAATTTGTACTAATTTCTGACATAATTCACCATCAGCTGAAGTACGTATACAACCACTGTCAATGTATTCTATTTTCTGGCCTATTTGTCTTATCAACCCGTAACCGGTAACGCGTGAGCCAGGATCTATTCCTAAAATAATGGTCATTAACTTATTGATTCTAATAATTTTTCTGAAAATTCAGCATTACTATATACTTCTTGAACATCGTCCAAATCTTCCAGCATATCAATTAATTTGAGCAAGCTTTCTCCAGATTCATCGTCAATAGGCACTAAAGTTTGAGCACGCATGGTTAAATGAGACTCCTCAATACTTAAATCTGCATCATTTAAAGCATTTAATACGGTATGATATGCTTCCACAGGAGTAATTACTTCAAGTTGGCCATTCTCAACAAAAACGTCGCCAGCTCCAGCATCAAGAGCAACTTCCATTACTTGATCTTCTGATAATCCAGATACCATAAGGATTTCACCTTGATTGGTAAACAGATATGATACTGAACCATCTGTTCCTAAATTACCACCGTTTTTGGTAAAAGCATGGCGAACTTCTGAAACAGTACGGTTTTTATTATCTGACAAACAATCCACTAGCACGGCAATTCCACCTGGACCATAACCTTCATAACGCATAGCCACCATCGTTTCACCATCAAGACCACCAACTCCGCGTTTAATAGCATTATCAATCGTGTCACGTTTCATATTCGCATTGAGTGCCTTTTTAACTGCATCTCTTAACCTTGGATTAGATGACTCATCACCACCACCCATACGAGCTGCTACAGTTATTTCACGGATTAATTTTGTAAATATTTTTCCGCGTTTTGCATCCTGAACTCCCTTGCGAAATTTAATATTCGCCCACTTACTATGACCTGCCATGATAGTACCTCTAAACTTTATTATAATTATAGAAAATTTAGGTTAAATTATACATGCTCTATAGCCAAAAAGCTCCATGATCCTATATGCCTTTATACTTACTGAAAGTTACTCTTTATATACTCAAATCATTTACATCTGCTTGTTGTTTTTCATTAACTTCAAGTCTAAGATTAGTTAATAAATCATTGAGCCATGTATCTACATTATTATGTAACTTAAGAGAGGATTTAGTAAAAAAACCAAAAGCTTGTGCTGATTCATTATAAGAATGACGTCTTCCGCTAATTGACTCTGAGTCTCCATTTGATTTAATAATGGGTAATAATTTTCCTGTGGCTAAAGATACTGGTCTAAAATATGCAATGAATGAATCTAAAGACAGATTGATATTCTCCAGCACAAAATCAAGTTGGTTTGTATCGGTTATTATAAAAATAACAGCATCTAACGTTTGGATTAATATTTCAAGACTTAATCTAATAAAACTATTCACAAGGCTTGCAAATAGTACAAATCCTCCTTGTTTTAAAATCTCACCATTTCCAGGAGAAGTTAAATTAATAGCCGAACTAACTAATTTATATACATCTACTAACAGCTGACTAACTGCTTTTAGTGTAATCCATGTCAGTTGAATCATTAACTCTAGGGTAATAATTCTCGGTAAGATTAACGCAGCAAATACATAGAATGGTAATGCTATGAGAATGAAAGAATTTATGCCTTTATATTGTATAATGAATTCGGAAATTACTTTTAGTGCATTAAAATACTTAGGAATGCTGTTTGCTGTAAGTAATAAAGTGATAAAATAAACCCCCATAATCTGTCCCCAGGAAGGCAAATTTAAATTGGTTAATTGCTGCAACCAAAATGTATTTATATTTTGTATCTTATCAATAAACTCTTCAGTTAATAATTTTTTTAGCTGCTGATTTGCGTCAATAATTGATGAAATCAATAAATCAAATTGGGAATTTTCAGGCAAATCATTAGACAATATCCCTGTTAATTTTTCTCTAAGAAGGCTCTCATCTAATTCTCCTGTACACTGCAACTGTTTTTGTAGAAATTGTAAAATAGTAACAACAGAATTATTCCTAATAATTTGCATAAAAAATTTAATTTTAGAAAAATCACCCAAAAACAAATTAATATCATTAATTAAACGAAAATTTAGTTGTCCATCCATAAAAAGTGACAACACAAAAATTAATCCCACATTACTACTTATTATATTTAACGCATCAACTAAGTCTTCAACACTTGAAGCGTCAGTTTTAATTAAATTAATTGCCGATATTGCCCTGTTTATTATCCAAGCATTGCTACTTTTTTCTTTATAAAGGATGTCGTATTGTTTGTTGAGCAGACAATCTTTTGCCCGGGTTATATCGTTTATCAAGATATTACAAATCGGTTTCGGAATTTGTATTTCATAGTGCAATTGTTTATCTGGATGAAAACGTAATGCTCGTACTTTGTAAGCTTTTTGAATTTCACTTTCGCTAAACTCCATATTAAATCGAGTAATATCAAGATTTAATATTCTACATAAATCCGTTTTAGTAATAATAACATCATCATCAAACATACTGGTATAGAGTGAAGTAAACATGTAAATTATCCTTAATTAACCTGTAATAAAAGAGGGAAAATTATATTAATGAAGAACCTTGAAAATCAAGTTTGTACAAAAAACAACATTTCAAATCATAATGTTCTTTTTTTTCTGTTGTACCATCGCTTCCTTTCATGGCACACTAATTTTAGGTTAAACGAAAAATCTTTGAACAACACAAGGAGATAAACAGTGTATTTGCATGGTTTTGGTAATTATCATCAAAGCGAGGCGGTTCCAGGAGCACTTCCCAGTAACCAAAATTCACCACAAAACTGTAATTTAGGTCTTTATGCAGAACAGTTAAGTGGTACTTCATTCACCCGCCCTCGCCATAACAATTTGCACAGCTGGCTTTATCGAATCCTTCCGTCAGTAGTACAGGGAAATTATTCTCTTTATAAAAAAGAACTAATTAAACCTTATTTTGCAGAGCAATCACCTAACCCTTTACGTTGGTCGCCGATGCAAAACAAACAAGAGAAGAGCGATTTTATTGATGGATTATTTCATATTGCTGGCAGCCATCTGGTAAATACTTACCTTTACCATTGTACTCTTTCCATGGAAAACAAATATTTTGCTAATCATGATGGAGAACTGCTATTTGTACCTTATTTGGGTGAAATTAATTTACATACTGAATTTGGTAAGTTAAATGTTTGTCCAGGTATGATTGCCGTTATACCAAGAGGTGTTAAATTTAAACTTGAAGTAATGAGTAAAGAAACTCAAGGATACTTATGCGAAAATGGGGCTAATCCGCTCACACTACCGCAATTAGGACCTATTGGTGCGAATGGTTTAGCAAATCCGAGGCACTTTAAATACCCCGTTGCTGCCTATGAACAAACCAATTCTTGCGGGAAAACATCAATACTTATATGCAAATACCAACATAAATTATGGAGGGCTACTAGCACTCATTCACCCCTTAATGTGGTAGCCTGGCATGGAAATTATGCACCTTATTGTTATGATTTAAGTTTGTTTAATACGATTAACACGGTAAGCTTTGATCATCCTGACCCATCAATTTTTACGGTATTATCTTCAGAAAGTGACACTCCTGGTGTTGCTAACTTGGATTTTGTTATTTTCCCCCCACGCTGGATGGTTGCAGAACACACGTTTAGGCCACCCTATTATCATCGTAATTACATGAATGAACTTATGGGTTTAATTCGGGGTGAATATGATGCCAAGAAAGAAGGATTTTCAATCGGCGGCGTAAGTATTCATAATTGCATGACTCCCCATGGACCAGATCAGATAAGCTATCAAATGGCGACTACCGAGAAATTAAAACCTGAAACTTATCTTAATACTTTAGCAATTATGTTTGAAACTCGAGATGTCTGGCAAGTTACTGAGCAAGCAATGAACCTTGCAGAAAGACAAAAAGATTATACTAATTGCTGGCAAAAACTTAAGCCTCACTTTTCAGATTAACTAAGAGCACTTAACAATCCAGTATTTAAATGAAGAAAACCCACTGACCGCTAATTTTTTAATAGTTGATTAATGCTCCTATTGGGCCAAAGCCGAGATAAGTACATAGAAAAATATTGCATAATTTAGAAACATATGTTATAAAATTTATCATTTTTTACTGAGATAAATATGCCCATTAAACTTAACAAGGCCCATTTACAGACTTTGGGACTGGACATAAAGCGGTTAGAAAGCTTGTCGCCAGAAAAACAGGAAGAGCAAATCAAAAAAGCCTGGAGAAAGTTGGCTCTGATGCATCATCCTGATAAAGGCGGTGCGACTGAAACTTTTCGAAAAGTTAATGAAGCTTATACCTCACTTACAAGACAGCATGACCCAGAGAGTAGGTCAGGTTATGATATTGACAGTTATTTTACTAAATCTGAAATTGATATTCCAAATGATGCTTTTGATGTATTCATGCAAGATGGAATAGCTGAAGTATTTGCCGATTTAAGGAAAAAATTTAGAGAGCTACAAAGTGACAACGAGAAACGACAATTTGCTGCTTATTATGCTTCTTTCTTGACTTTGGCGGAAGAATTAGAGAGTCGGGAACAGGAATTAACGCGTATACGTGCAAATGCATTATATCACCAGCAGCACCAAGAAACCTTAGGAGGATTCATCCAGCTTGAATGGAGAATGCTTGTTATTCGTCTTTTTGCCGAAGAGTATTTGGATGATTTCCAATATCGTGAGGTTTTGTCAACGGGCAATTTCAGCCCCATTCTTGCAATGCGCAAACTGGCTTCTCCTGTTAAATGGTTGGCATTAATTACAGCAAGCCTTGATCTGCTGTTTCGTGGCACAGGAAATTATTTGACAAGGCATGGTAACAATTGTGGACAGGCCGTGTATTTTCTCGGCTCACCTATCAGTATCATCAATTTTTTTGTTGAATTAATAGCTATGCCGGTAAACAAAATTATTAGGCCATTAGCCCATTCTACAGGAATCCATCCGGCAGTTTATACAACCTTATTATCATGTATTGGAGCAGGAATAACCTATGGGATCATGGTGGGGTTATTGACATTTTCTCTAGTGAATATACAGTTTCTCTTACCCGTTTTCACCATAGCATTAAATCTTTATTCCATATATGTTACTTATGAAGTAATAAAAAATTTGATAGATTTGGGCAACAAAAATACTGCAATACAATTTGGTTTAATTTTTGGCCTTGGAATCTTGATAAATTTTATACCTACTTCTGCACCGATTATCGATTTGATGTGGGTAGCCGGTGATCTTTGCTTTGTTAATACTTGTAAAGAAATACTGAATGAAAGACCTATCGAATTTTTACCTTTACCGGATAAGCAAGTTTCTAAAGAGCTTAAAGACACAACGATACTAGGCTATACAAAAGCAAATCAGTCTCATCGGTTTTTTGGTACACCTAAGGATGCCGATTTTAATAATCAGCGAACGTTCTGGCAAAAAAACAGTAGCTTTTTTGGTGTTGATTTGGTTAATACTAAAAAAGCAAAACCAACATTTGATGAATCTGAGCCAGTATTGAGGATAGGAGGATACTAAAATAAAGAAAAATAGTTCACGGAAAGCTTGATGTAGCTGATTCTTCTTGTTTTTGATAAAATAAGAACCATATGTATAATCATGATACTTATTTAGAATCTCTAGTAGAAGAAAAAACAATAACATTTGTTCCTTATAAAGCCAATAGACATTTATTACCTGAAGAGATTATTTCTGATAAATCAAATCCTGTTGAGCATCTAAAATCATTAAAGCAAAAAGAAAAACCTACAGGCAAAGTCGAGAGGAGAATAGAACAATTTGAAAACTCATACGAGAACATAAGGATGAAAAAAATCAACATCCTTCATTAGATGAACTAAAAAAAAAGTTAAAAGCAATAATCAGATCATAAAAGAAGAGGAAAGTGAAGGAACCCCTCATAAATTCAATTAACTTTAGATTACTTTAAAAAAATTACTACTAAATCAGAACAATTTTAATCCAGCATAACAGAAAACGGAAGGTCCCTCTACCGATGGTCTTCTGCTACACAATCTGGGTATAATTTAAAACAAATCTTCTTGTGTTAATCCTACTTTTTCTAACAAACCACGCAGAGTTTTCAATGCTTCAACTTGAATTTGACGCACTCGTTCGCGGGTTAAATCAATTTCCTTACCTACATCTTCAAGCGTCGCTTTTTCAAAGCCACGAAGACCAAAACGTCTGGCAATTACTTGCTGTTGGTTCTCAGTCAACTTATCTAATAGCGATTCGATATGTAAACGTAAATTTTCATTAGTTAATAACTCCGCTGGATTAACACTGTTTTCATCAGCTATAGTATCAAGCAATGATTTATTATCATCAAATCCTATAGGCGTATCAACAGAAGCAACCTTATCATTTAATCCTAGCAATTTTTGCACATCTTCTAAGGGCTTATCTACAATTTCCGCAATTTCTTCAGGAGATGGTTCATGATCCAACTTCTGGGTAAGTTGCCTGGCAGCCCGTAAGTAAACATTAAGTTCTTTGACTACATGGATTGGCAAACGAATCGTTCTTGTCTGATTCATAATTGCACGCTCAATAGTTTGTCTAATCCACCAGGTAGCATAAGTTGAAAATCTAAAACCACGATGTGGATCAAATTTTTCAACTGATTTCATCAGACCCAAATTTCCTTCTTCAATTAAATCAAGTAATGGAAGACCACGATTTAGATATCGTCGAGAAATTTTAACAACCAAGCGCAGATTGGATTCAATCATTTTCTTGCGAGCAGCAATATCTCCTTTTAAAGCTAAAATTGAATAGTGCACTTCTTCCTCAGCACTGAGCAAAGGTGAGAAACCTATCTCACTTAAATATAATTGAGTTGCATCCATCATTTTAAGAGCATTTTTGCCACGAGCAAAAGAAGGAAAGGCGGTATCATCCGAAAAATCAGGAAAGTTAGAATCGTCATCATCTACCTTTTGAGCAACTGAATCAAGATCTTCCTCTTCTATTAATAGCGAATCATCATCCGGTTCAGACCACTCTTCGTCTTTAATCTCTGTTTCTTTAATTGATTCATCTTCTTTAATTGATTCATCGTCATCCTGCATGATTTCACCTGTAATGTTGAGTCGTGCCTTAAGATTTATTACATCTTTTCAGATTGTCATCCCATCACAAAATCTCTTCCAACATGACGAGCTGCAACTATAACCATTGGTATATAATTATAACTCTACTAAACACTATTGTTGCTCTAACTGCAGGTTAAATGTCAACCTTTTTGTAAATAATTCAATGGGTTGACTGGAATACCTGCTTTTCTGATTTCAAAATGAACACCTGTGTACTTATGATCAATAATGCCTGACTCGGCGATTATTTGACCTGCTTTAATATGTTGCCCTTCTGAAACCATAATTTTTGCATTATTGCCATAAGCCGTTAAATATTCATTACTGTGTTTAATAATGATTAAATTACCATATCCTGCCAAACCACTACCAGCGTAAGCAATAACACCACCGGAAGCAGCAATTACTTTTTCACCCTGTTTACATGCAATATTTATGCCTTTTTTACCTTGTTGTGGAATAAATGAGGTGACTACGCGTCCACTTACTGGCCATAACCAACCTGAGGAAGAACGAGCATATCTATTATGTATTGGAGAATAAATAACTCTTTGTGGTGGCTTAAATCGATTCTTACGTCTTTGTAACAAGATTCGATGTTTAATACCTTGTAAACTTAAAACCTGCCCAACTCTTAAAGAGTATGGAGGTTTAATATGATTTAAACGAGCAAGAGTACGAAAATCAGTATCATAACGAAACGCAATAGCATAGAGCGTTTCACCACGCCGCACCGTATGCGTTTTTTGATATCTTAAATAAGGTTGCCATTTTAACTCAGTTACAGGGGCTAAATTTGATCCACAACCGACAAGAGTTGCCACAAGAAAAAAACATAAATATCTTTTGTAAAATGTTAGTGTCATTTCATGCCCTACGGAAATAATTCATTAAGTAAATAAATTTACTCCATTCAGCCAACTAGATAACTGATCAAACATTTTATAATTCGTCATATCCAAATGAAGAGGAGTTATTGACACATAACCTTCATTCACAGCGCAAAAATCAGTTCCAGCTCCAGCATCTGCCGCTTGTCCAGGTAAACCAATCCAATAAATAGGTCGTCCGCGAGGATCATGAGCTTTAACCATTGGCTCAGCACCGTGTCGTGTTCCCAAACGTGTTACCTGCAATCCTTTTATTTGCTCAATAGGTAGATCTGGAACATTCACATTTAAAATAGTTTGTGAAGGTAAACTGTGCGTACTTAATTTTTTTACTAATTGTTTGGCAATAAGGGCTCCTGTTTTATAATGTCGAATAGTATCACCCACCATGGACATAGCAATCGCAGGTAAACCTAAATAGCGCCCTTCCATTGCTGCAGCAACGGTACCAGAATAAAGGATATCATCACCTAAATTACCACCCTCGTTAATTCCAGAAACTACCATATCAAAAACTGGGCTTAAAAACCCTGTTACCGCCAGATGCACACAATCTGTCGGAGTGCCTTCAACACTATAATAACCATTTTCCAACTGCACCACTTTTAATGGACGAGTCAAACTTAATGAATTACTTGCACCACTTCGATTTCGATCAGGAGCAACCACCTCTATTTCTACAAAAGTATACAGCTCTTGAGCTAAAATATTAATC
>NZ_JBAQZB010000071.1:0-7516 GCF_049790535.1 Legionella sp. | reverse complement strand
GGCTCCATCCATACACAATAGAACACTCTTTAGTGTTCCCAAATTATTATCGAAAATACAGTTCCCAAACAACACAGGTCTCTAGTGGCAACAACCAAAGACTCAGATTCAGACTCAAGAGGACACTTTTGTCATAGTTTGATTAAAATTATACGGATGGAACCCGACCCAGGGGTTCAGATCGTAGTAAACGTAACAGCATAAGCAAAGCTTAGTACATGGTTTTACAAAGCAATACGGCTGCAATCAAAAAGTAGAAATTAGCCTTAATCGAGCGTATGAATCCTCGATTGGTTAGATCTTTATGAAACACTTCTTTGACTTCAATTACCTCACTCTGAACCTCTGGGTTGCTTCGCTTTGCTCGCAATGACGGGCTCCATCCATAGAGAAATGGTTAGATCTTTTATACAATATGAATATTATTCTTTCTCTATTATTTATATCTATGAAGATAGATGTAGAAATATTTGCAAAAGGGAAAGAAGATTTGTTCGTCAGTACCTAAATACGGAAAACGATCTTTGGCCAATTGAAACGAAAAAAGCACGCATCAAGCCCACATACTGATATATGTTGAGCTTGATGCGTGCTTTTTTGTTCCAAATCGACTCAAAGCCGGCCTTCCTCCAAGAGTTAATAACTTCTTATCTTATCGTGACAGATTACTCTAATCGCGGCTTGAAAAGGCACTTAATATGTTGAGCAGGCTGATGAACAAATTGTAAATTGACACGAAAAGGCCTACAGTAGCTGAAATGTAATTGGTTTCACCCTCATGAATTATTGCGCTGGTTTGCAATAGGATTAATCCAGAAGAAATCAAGATAAATGCGGCTGAAATAGCTAATTGCAGTGCTGGAATATGGATGAATATACCAGCGATCATCGCCAACAATGCCACCATCACACCAACAAAAAGAAAACCGCCTAAAAAGCTGAAATCTTTTTTCGTTGTTAATGCATAAGCTGATAGTGCAAAGAAAATTACCCCGGTGCCTCCCAAAGCTGTAGCAATAAGCTGCGAACCATTAGAGAAATTATGAATATAAAAATTAAGGATAGGGCCTAAGGTGTAGCCTAGAAAGCCCGTAAAAGCAAAAACACTAGCTAAGCCCCAGATGCTGTTGCGTAAAGCCTGGGTTAAAAACATCAAACCATATACCCCAATGATCATTATTAATGGGTTCATGGGACGAGCTCCACTTGCAAGAGACAAATAAGCAGTGAATGCACTAAATAAGAACGTTAAGCTAAGCAGAAGATAAGTATTACGCAGTACTTTGTTGCTAGAAAGTACAGATTCTCTGCGTTGACTGATTACATTGATATTATTTCGGTTCATTGTTTAGAACTCCTAATTTAGGTATGTTTAGTCTAGCATATGTAACGATAAGTTTCCTAGATTTCAAGTGTTCTGCGGGAAAATTATTAGTAAATTTTAATTTGTTTTGAGCATTTATATTACTCTATAGTATGATAGATAGATTATTTGCAGGATAAGTTGAGGCTTCTTATGGCTCGAGTTGCATTAGTACAAATGATTTCTTCAACGAATGTAGCTAAAAATTTGCAACAAGTTGAACAGTTAATGACTCAAGCATGTGAAGAGAAGGCTCAGCTTGTACTGTTACCCGAGAATTTTGCATTTATGGGACGTACGGAAACTGATAAATTATCGATTAGTGAAGTATATGGCCAAGGTCCTATCCAGGAAAAAATAAGTCAGTTGGCTAAAAAATTGGGTATATGGGTTATTGCTGGAACAATGCCGTTGAAAGGTATTGGGTCCAAAGTCAGAGCCAGTTGTCTGGTTTATGATAATCAGGGTTTGTGTGTGAAACGTTATGACAAAATTCATTTGTTTGATGTTAGTGTATCAGCTCAGGAAATATATCGAGAGTCTGCGACCATAGAACGAGGTAATGATTGCGTTGTTGTGGATACTCCAGTAGGTAAAATCGGTTTAACGGTTTGCTATGATTTACGGTTTCCCGAACTGTATCAGCGATTGTTAGAGCAAGGTGCACAACTGTTTACAGTTCCTTCTGCATTTACTGCAGTAACAGGTCGTGCTCATTGGGAGGTATTATTAAGAGCTAGAGCTATAGAGAATTTATCCTATGTATTAGCAGCTAATCAAGGAGGACACCATGAAAATGGGCGTTCTACTTATGGACACAGCATGATTATTGAACCTTGGGGTGGAGTACTTGCACAGCAAGGTGAAGGAATAGGCCTGGTGACGGCTGATATTGATCTAAAAAGTCTACTCCATTTACGAAAAACATTTCCAAGCGTTAATCATCATGTATTAAATTTAAAGGGTAATTAAATGACAGAAGCGTTAACCACTGCAAAACAAATTTTATTAGCTCCAGCATCGCTGGATGAAGCGGGTATCGAAAAATTGTTCAAATCAATGAGAACTCATCATATTGACGATGCCGATCTATATTTTCAAAGTTGCAGTTATGAATCCTGGTATTTGGAGGATTCAGTAGTGAAAAGTGGAAGTTATTCTTTAGATCGAGGTGTAGGTATCCGTGCAGTAAGTGGGGATAAAACCGGTTTTGCCTATTGTGACGATATCCAATTACCCTCTATGCTACGTGCAGCTGATGCAGCACGCTCTATTGCACTTACGGGTTCCAAAGCCATGCAATCAGTTCGCGTTAATACAATTGCTGAAAGCCGTTATCAAGGCTTAAATCCGATTGATGGAATGAGTAAACAGGAAAAAATAGCGTTACTGGAGGTAATTGATAAAGAAGCACGTAGTATTGATTCGCGTGTGGTTCAGGTTAATGCCTCACTCAGCGGTTGTTATGAGGTGGTCATGGTAGCGGACATGCATGGGCAGATGGTTGCTGATGTTAGACCTTTGGTGAGCATTAATGTAAGCGTCATTGTTGAAGATGAAAAGGGGCGACGAGAATCCGCACGTTCAGGTGGCGGAGGTCGTATTGCTTATTCTTATTTTACTGAAAAAGACAATGCCTTAAGTTATGCCCGTGAAGCAGTACGTGAAGCCTTAATTAATCTGGAAGCGCAACCTGCGCCTGCAGGAACAATGCCGGTTGTTTTAGGTCCAGGATGGCCTGGAGTATTATTGCATGAAGCGGTAGGTCATGGTTTGGAGGGTGATTTTAACCGTAAAGGATTATCTGCATTTTCTGGACGTATTGGCCAGCAGATTGCCGCAACTGGTGTTACGGTGGTTGACGATGGAACATTAAAAGATCGACGTGGTTCATTAACCATTGATGATGAGGGAACACCTTCTCAGTGTACCACCTTAATTGATAATGGTATTTTAGTTAATTACATGCAGGATAAATTGAATGCCAAATTAATGGGAATGCAATCCACAGGCAATTGCCGTCGTGAATCCTATGCTCATGTACCTATGCCCAGAATGACCAATACCTATATGTTAGCAGGACAGCACAATCCGGAAGAAATTATTCGTTCCGTACAACGTGGCTTGTATGCTGTGAATTTTGGTGGCGGCCAGGTTGACATTACTTCCGGCCAATTTGTATTTTCTGCGAGTGAAGCCTATCTTATTGAAAATGGAAAAATCACTGCACCAGTTAAAGGTGCTACATTAATTGGCAATGGCCCTGATGTAATGAAAAAAATCAGCATGATTGGTAATGACTTGGCATTAGATCGAGGAATCGGTGTATGTGGTAAGGAGGGTCAATCTGTGCCTGTTGGTGTGGGTCAACCTACGCTGAAAATTGAGGCATTGACTGTTGGAGGCACAGGTTAGCTATTGCCTACAATATATTATTTAAGATTATATACCTTTAAACTCAGAACCACTTTAGGAAGGCAATCGAGGATCATGTTGACATATATCCTTCACCCCAACATTTAAATGTTCGGCCTGACTAATCCATAAAAGTAATGATTACTGCGGCTAGATGAGGGTATTTTTTAAATACCGCTTCATCCTGTTTTCTGGAGTAAATTAATTCACATAATTTCAGAACAAAATGGTAATGATTGTTTATTGAATGAAATCTCAAACAGGTGAGGGTAAAACGGTTATAAGAGGCGGCTATGGAGTTTTTTTAAGTCCTCATCACGAAGAGGATCGTTACCTATTTCAGGATTTTTAAGCAGCATCACTTTTATAATGTCTAATAAAACTTCATCTGGTAGCAAGTCAAAATAATTGATACCTACTTTTTCTTTCTTCTTCTGTGGCAGGGTTAATCCTAAAATAAGGCCAGTGATGTTCGGCTATTATAAATAAATATGAATTTTAATGAAGTTTTTACACGTATTTATTTCCGGTGTTTTAAAGATCTGCTCCATAGCTAGAGAAACTATTAACAGACCTCAAATACTAGGAAGGCTAGCAATCCTATCTTTACAACAATATGAAAATTTTTCCATCCTTGAATCTGTGAAATTCGCTCAAATGTATGAATATTTTCTGGATAATCACTACTGTAAGAATGTTCCATAACATGTTTAAGTTCTTCTGCAGTGATATTGGGAAAAATTTCTCTATAATATTCTTCATATGCATGCAGCCATTGATTACGCGTTTGATTTTCATCGAGAATGCCGTCAATCATTAAAAAAAAGCCACCTGACGCTAATTTATTTTTACAGTCTTGAATAAAATTAAATTTTTCCTGATACGATAAATGATGGACAGTGTAACTCGAAAAAATAATATCAACGGAGGATGGGAGATGTTTTATTGCGGTGATCATACTTTCTAAAATAAATTGTTTTTCACAATCTAATTGAGCTAGATTAGGAGGTGCCATCTTTATTACTTCTTCAGCAATATCAATTCCAATATAGTTTTTGATCAAATTATCTTGCAAGACCGGCTTAATAATGCTTCCATCGCCGCAACCCACGTCGACAAAAGAAATGGGGCGTCCTTTTACATGTTGGTGAAGAAATTGATTTAGAAGAGCAAACATTTCGTTATGACACAGTTTATTTTGTGCCACATAACTTTTATAGTGTTGCCAATTATTATTAAAATATTTGGCTACTTCTTTCATATTATCCGATAGCATCGGGATTTCCTTATTTGATGAAATAGAAAATGATAATAAAAATGTAATGATTGATTGATTCAATTTGATGGTCAAGTTTTTAATGCACTTTTATCTAGTTCTTGTGAACTGCACAATTTAAGCACCTTGATTAAGTGGTATTGAAGGCCCAGGATTGATGAAGTATTGCATGAGTTCACGCAAAAAATTGATAGCGTCGATAAACATTATTTTACAGAATCTAAAAAAGTTGCTATGGAATTATTTGAGGAATTAAAAAAACTAAGTGTGAATATCCAACTAATCTTAATAATTTGGATATGAGTGTTACAAAAGCAAATAAATGTTTTGAAGATCTGTGTGATACTTTAATCAATAAGGCAAAACCTGTATTGGAAAGGGATTTGAGTTGGGGTGATTATCTAACCAATTTATTAAAAGCTTTTGCTAACGCGATAATTAAGATAGTATTATCCTCTAGGCAGCTTAATACCTTCTTTAAACCTATACAATCTGAATCAATTCTAGCAGCAGAAGAAGCGCAATTGAATTTAAAAAAAGAGTCTACTCGGATGAGTTAACACACTCGTACGCAAAAGTAAAATATACCCTATCCCCTAAGGCTTATAGAGCATTTAAGTAGTTAGTAATTTGCTCTACACAGGTTAATCACATTCATACATCCTACATTGAAGTATTTCAAAAAAAACAATAGAATGGCTCGTTTTTAAAATAAGGATAGAAACAATGCTTCTATATAAAAATAAAAAACGTTCCTGGATATGTGGTGCTATGCTCAGTTTATGCAGCAGTATAACGCAAGCAAGTTGGTATGTTGAAGGCAATATTGGTTATGATTTTCCCACTGTTACAGGTTCCAACAAAATTGGTTCTGGCAATGGATGGCCAGCAGATATTTATCAAATCAACAACTTGGTGGGAGAGCCTATTTTTGGGGGTTCTTTAGGCTATGAATGGTTTTTTCCGCAAAGAAAATTTTTATCTTTCTTCAGTGCTGCAGCGGCTTATTTGTATGATAAACCCACTCGGTTAACAGGAAATGTCGAACAGTTTTCTTTACCTAAATTCAATAATTATATTTATCATTATAATATCAATCGACAAACCCTAATGGCATTGTTTCAAGCGGGCTTGTTTCGCGTGCATTTCATTGTACCTTATGTGTCAGGTGGCTTGGGTATCGCTTTTAATCAAACAAAACCATATGTAGAAATACCCAGCTCCGGCATTATCCCCAGAATCTCACCTGATTTTTTGGGAGCATCTCGATCTCAATTTAGTTACACTGTAGGTGCGGGTATTTACTTCTTCCCACAGGAATCCATCGCACTGAATCTGGGGTATCGTTATACCGATTTTGGCATTGTACAAACCGGAAATGCACAAAATGGGTATTCAGGGTATTTAACCAATGCTCCCCGATCTAACTCCTTGTTAATGGGTATACAATTTATGTTCAAATAAGAATCGTATGTATTTTTCAACAATCACTCTGTTTCGCAAGATTAATGCTCCCTTTTTATAAGGTTGAAATTTTTATATGCAGATAAATAAATGCACATAACTACCAAACTTAACCTAGTATTTACTGGTGCAACTTTTACGCTCACCAATACAACCAATGGTAATACTTGTAATGGTATTGTCGCAGTGGGAGTGAATCAGGTGATTACTGTGACAGGGAATTGTAATTGCAATACCTAAAACACTTGTTTTATTTAAGATTGTTTTTAATTCCCTTCTTAAGCTTAGAAAGTATAGGAAGGGGAATGCCTCTAAAAGCTGAACAATTTTAACATTAGCACTATTTTGTAAAGCGACTATCAAGGTTAGCAAATAATGTTATCAGATATTATGAGTTTTTTTAATCCAGTAATTTTTTTAACAGAAATACTTTTTCATTTTCATTATTTCTTTACATCAACATTTATTTTAATACCCCTAATACCCACTTAATATTTGAATTATATTTACACTATTCAATTAAAATATAAACTTAATTTGTAAAAAGGACAAAATAATGAAAAAAAGAAAAATTTTAAATGAAGCAAAACAACGCCTGAAAAAGAAAAAAGAAGAGGGGCGTAAAATAACTCATCATGATTCTTCAGTTGTCGTTGTAAAAGGAAGCACTACAGTCATCGATGAGATAAGAGCGCTTCAGCCAGGAGAGACATCTGAAACGATTACTAAGACTACTTTGAAGCAAAGAAAACCAGTTACTGTTGTAAAGGGGAGCGTTATAGTCATCGATGAGATAAGACCTCTGCATCCAGGAGAAACCGCTGAAACAATTACCTATGCTGCTTTACAGCAAAGAAAACCAATTACTGTTGTAAAAGGGAGCGCTACAATCATCGATGAGACAAGACCTCTGCAGCCAGGAGAGACCGCTGAAACGATTACCTATGCTGCTTTAAAGAGTAGAAAATCAGTTATTGTTGTAAAAGGGAGCGCTACAG
>NZ_JBAQZB010000070.1:0-3501 GCF_049790535.1 Legionella sp. | reverse complement strand
ACTCATATAAGAGAATCTAGTGATAATATTAAATTAGCCTTTAAGTTTAAAGGGGTTCCGACAAGTTTAATGATTAGTCAGATAGGATTTGTACCACAAGGAGCGTTTCATAAAGAGGGGTGGACAGACGCAGTTCAATTTTTTGATGCTAAAAATATTGGAACTTGTGCTTATGCACAAATGAACGTGGCTGCTTCTCATACAGCTGCGGAGATTGTTCTCGAAGATGCCACTTATACTACTAATAATAAGGTAACTCTTATGGAAGTGCGAGGAAATAAATCTTCTGGAGAAAGCTGCTCTTTCTGTTCAATATACAAAAAAAGTAATTGGATTTTAAACTTTGATGAAATCGCCCTGGGGAGTTAAAGTTTGAAGCATAGAATTTAATAATCACTTAATAATTCTCGTTTATAATCATACAAAATATAAACAGAGGGTTTAAATTAAAATGACTGTAGAAAATAATGTAGCTGCACAGATTAACTCTTTACTTGGCACCTATCAAAGCGAGCGCAGTAAACGTTATCGAATAAAAGATATATTCTTTCCAACTGACAAAAAGACTCGCAATCAATTTATCTCTCAGTTAAAAGGCTCACTTAACACAGGGAAAAAAGAAGGTCTCCTCGACCTCATTAAAGACAATATCAATAAATTTCCTGGGCTTCATCTAACAACCACACTTTATAAGATAAGACTTCTTTTAGTGGATGAAAGCAGCAATTTAAACGTATCTACAGAAGCTAAAAAAAGATTAATCGAACTTGGAGAAAATGAATATACTCGTGCAATTAATACATTGTATTCAACTATTGAGAAACTGAAAGTTTTTGCCGGTTCTAATAAAGAAAATCCCATAGCGGTCTTTGCAAATCAACTTAAAAACGATGTAGATCAATTCGTTAGCTCAAACACAAACTATTCACAATTACAATTAGCTAATCGCTTCCAAACAAAATTTATTGCAAGATTACATAGCGAAGATATTTTAATGAGTCAACATGAACACTTAAAACCGTTCATTATAAATCTTGTACTTGCTGTAGTTACTTTAGGTTTGGCTTTAGCTATTAAGGCTGTGCATTCAAAATGGACTACTGGGCGTGTTTCTTTATTTGCCTCAGAAACTCCTAAACAAGCTGCGATTAAAAAGATAGGACAAGCAGTGGATGAACTCTTATCGCTGGAGCCTTCCTATGCAGAAAAAGTATTTGCCATATTGGGAATAGATTTTTTTACAAACCAAGTAGGAATAGATTTGTTTACAAACCAAGATTTAAATAATCTTAGTAAAACCTGCAGAACAATGAACTCTGTTGCATTGCCTGAATTGAATAAACGTGCTGCTAAACAACTATTAAATCATGTGCTTTTAGGTCAACAAAAGGAAGCAGAAGCCATGATAAAAATGAATCCAAAGTTGCAATTGATGAAATCAATTGCAACAGACTATTCCGGAAGAACGTTTAACTGCACCGCCTATGAATATGCTTATTGGGCTAAAGACACGCATATGTGTCGTATGCTAGAACGTCATATGGACGAGGAAACGAAAGCCGATATGTTAGTTCGGATTGATGCCAACGACACGGCAGGACTTTCTTATCAACAAAATAGTGCGGAACATCGCAGCGCTCATTTTGATTTGGCGCCGCTTAAAACGGCATTGCAAGCCCATGTTGATGGCTATTCTGCGTGGTATAATACCAGTAATTGGGATGCAATGGAGGCTGCCTGGTTGGTTGTGAGCAAGGCTCAACGGGATGTACCGGCACATGTAGTTCAAGAATATTGCAGGCCGGACCGGTCATTTTATCCGTGCCCTTCATTTAATGAGCTCACATTACCGCGTGGTTTAACTTTTTATAATTGGACTACTTCTCAAATTGATTCATGGTTTCCTTTGGTGCCTTCTAATTCAGATCTTAATTTTGGATTAATTCGCGCGGCCGTGGAAGGCTTGCCCTTCGGCTTGAAAGTGACCGGATCTACAATGCCTTTTGATGCATTTAAAGAGTTGTTCTGGATTCATTCGCCGTCGCGGACGAAGCATTTTGATTTGGCGGCTATTACCCGTCTTGATGAAGTAAGAACAGATGATCTCAGGCAGTCGCGCAAGAATTTAAACTCACCGACATTAGCCCCTGGCATGGCAAGGTAAGCTGTTCTTGCAGGCTAGTTGTGGCGATATTATTTGCCGCCGCATCCTGACTTGCTTGAATAAACCATTTCATGAGTTCTTGATAAGACCAATTTTGTGCTGTTCTCAGTCCCTGCTCTCCTAAGAACCATCTTAGAGGATAAAGACCGACCGTTTATATTTGAGTTAGATGAGTAAGATAAAGAGTACCTCAATTCTTTTGAGGATATCCCTAAAAAAATTAATTACATTTTGCAAGTTAATTTCTTTAGGATTTCACAATATTTTTTTAATTTTATGTTTCAAGGAATCAGACAGGACACTTGGTATGTTATTAAAACTTATTTTCCATCAGAGAAATTTTCCAAAAAACAAGTGAGTAAATGGCATCATTATGACAACCGTAATATCATTTTGAAAAAATACGGCATGGCAATTTATTCGAGCAAGAATAAGGCTAAAGCCATTGGGTACGCCAAGGAATGGTTCATTACATAAAAACCGTTTTATATTAACTTAATGGCGCCCAAGTTTGTATGTAGATATAACAATCACGCGCTGTATTACCAAAAGCTGGTAGTACTAACCAATTTCGAAGAAGGTCTTCTTTTTTAAAACCATTACTTTCTAATACCCTAGACATTCTTTTTGAGGGATTCGAATTACCTCTAAATTATCTTATAAAGAGTTTCGAATAGTTTGAACAATTGGACATGCTTTGAGGAGTTGTTTTCCAAAAGTACTTGGCCATTTAGGAAAAACCTATATTCTCCTTCTTTGTTAATAAAGCTAATAGAGGCTTCGATAAAATCAATAATTGAATTTTTTAATTCACCAGTATTATCTAAATAATAACTCGGTGTTGATTATTTAGTGGCTTGTAAGATAAAGAAAATTAATTAGTACCGCTATTGGGCTTATCAATCACATAGAGGGCTTGCCTTGCAGCGCAAACCCTCTATGTGTAAATTTTTATTGAAATCAACAAGATAATAAAATAAGATGAAATGGCTATATATTTTAGCTTATTTTAAAAAGCGCTGATAGAAGGAATTCTCAGTTCCCCCTACCAGCTAAGCCACAACATTTACTTTGGAGAGTAAAATATCATGACCTACGTCATTATTATTCATTTTACAAATAATTTTCAATATTTATCTAGCCGAAAGGCGCTAGATTCGCCACCTTCAGGTTAATTTCAGACCAATTTGACTAATGCGCTGCTGTATGAGCGTAGGGAGTCATACGTCTTTAAAACACCGAACGGGGGCATAACCTAATTTTGCCCCTGCCTTTACCTGTCTTTAAAAAAAAGAGAACATCATGTCAGAAAGAAAGCATTCAGAGTTTTATCAACT
>NZ_JBAQZB010000069.1:0-4179 GCF_049790535.1 Legionella sp. | reverse complement strand
CTTAATAATTGAAGACAACGAGATTTGCCAACAAATCTACAAATTCACGTTTAACCAATTAAAATGCCCTTTTACACTCGCTGGAACGGCAAAAGAAGCCCTCTGCCTCGTGAACCAACATCGCTATCACTGTATTTTAACCGATTGGGGACTACCTGATTGTGACGATGAATCCTTAGTAAAAGCAATGCGCACGACATCTCTTAATAAGGCAACACCGATTTTTGTGATTTCAGCACAAGTATCTCCATACATAATCCGGGTTTGTCAGGAATTAAAGTTACAAGGGGTGTACTCTAAACCACTTACCCTAACTGAAATTAAAGCACTGGTGACACCTTATCTTTGATGGGTACTAAATAAGGTCTGGTAGCTAATAGTTATCTCAAAAATATTAATTTGACGTTGCTCGGTTAATTTGCTGAGCAATTACCTTAAATGGAACAAGAATGATTCATAGGATGCCGCCCATCTCAATCCGAGGTAAGCGGGCGGCATTTTTTGAAGGAACTTAATAAAGAAAGGTCTCTACTGGAATTAGCAAGTTCACCACGAGGGTCTCTATTACCATTAGGGTCCTCTGAATTTACTTCAATATAAACAGGATTTTTTTCCTCTCACCTTGATTATTGTATAACCAGGAAAATTTAGGATAATATCTTTTCTTTGCACTTTAATCCTCTTTCGATTGGGGAATCAAAAAGTTAGATTACTAAATCTGATTAAAGCCCCTACATTTGGTAGAGCCCGAACAATTGGCATATGCTACTCAACATCCATAGTTAAATTAAACTGCCATTAATTTATAAGGAAAAATACATGAAATCGAAAATAGAAACTCCAAAAGAAAATGAAGCAAAATCTCCACGAGAACTAGAATTAGAAGAAATTCATGGTGCTGCCGCTCTCAAATGGGTTGCTCAGCAAAATGAAGAGATCAAATCCACTTTCTGGTCATCACCTTCGTTCAAGGAAATGGAAAAAACTCTGTTATCCTTTTATGAAGACCAACGTAAAGTCCCATACATCTCGATGGATAATAGCCATTATTATAATTTTTGGTGCGATGAACATCATATCCAGGGTATTTGGAGGCGCACTACACTCGAAGAATATCGTAAACCCAATACTCAGTGGGAGCTCTTGCTTGATATCGATGCACTACCAGAAGAAGAAGCATGGCTTATATTAACGGATACCAAGGTAAAAGCAGAAGAAAACTGGGTATTTCATAGTGTATTAAAAAGCCCTAATGGCAAAAGAGGGTTAGTTGCACTATCATTGGGTGGCAAAGATGCTAGTGTGGTTCGCGAATTTGATATCGACCAAAAAAAATTCATTACAGATGGCTTCACATTACCAGAAAATAAATCATGCTACGCATGGTGCGATAATAATTCCATTTGGGTTGGAACCAACTTTGGCGAAGGTAGTTTGACCGAATCAGGATATTCAAGAATAGCCAAACTGTGGCAGCGCGGAGAATCTTTGGAACATGCCACAACCATTTTTGAAGGACAGTCAACTGACGTAGAAATCGAAGCCATTACTTTTCATGGAGCTGAACGCAACTACCATTATATAAAACGTAGCATCAATTTTTACGAACATGAATATTTCATGATAAATGAGGACCTGTCACTCTCTCGTCTACCTGTTCCTCTTAGTGTTAACCTTGAAGATTTTATTAGTGACCAAGTGATTATCAGTTTATACAAAGACTGGGAAGCAGAAACAGGCCATCATTATAAAACCGGATCTGTTATTGCATTGGATCTCTCTTCTATTCAGGATCCGAAACAACTAAAAATATCATTAATTTTCGAACCCACAGATTCCTGTTTTATGAGTTCAGTTTGCACAACAAAAAATGACATACTCCTCACACTCACTAAAAACGTCTGCAATGAAATACATCGCTTCAACATTTCATGCATTCACATTATCAAATGGAATAAGTTTAGGTTTGAAGGCTAAACACGCTGTTGAGCCGCCCGCTGATAATAAAAACGGTAATGGCGAATTAGCGTTTACAATCGATAATAATAAAAAAGTTGATGTGTTATTTGCAGAATGGCAAGAAAAAAACATCAGCATGGCTCTTTCTCCAACCGTCGTGCCTTATGGTTATACTTTTGTAGCACTTGATCCTGATGGCAATCGACTTCGAGTTGTTTCACTGAATAAATCATAATACCCAAAAATTAGGGATATCAATTTCGTTTTGCACTTAATTGCTATCAGTGAACATGACATACAGCTGATTGCGAAAGCAATGCAAGCTACCATCAACACTAAATAGGAGAGATTTACATGTCATCTATACCACCAACCCTGAAATATGTAGAAGGCTTTACGGTAATGGGATTAAGTACAAAAACGCAAAACACCGACGAATTTAATGAAAAAACAGCGAAATTACCGAACCTTTGGCAACAATTTTATTCCAGCGATTTAGCTGCCAATACAAACATATTTGAAGTCTATTCAGACTATGAATCTGATGCAAATGGTCTTTACACTGTCACTGTTGGTATCAGTGATGATAGTGAGCATGCGGAATTTGGCAGCGTTAAAATTCAAACGGGCAACTATCTTGTTTTTCACGGTACAGGTCCAATGCCATCCACAGTGGTTGAGACTTGGAAGCAAATTTGGGATTACTTTGAAGAAAAAAGTAATTATCAGCGCAGTTTTATCAGCGACTTTGAAGCATATAACGGTTCTGATAAAGTAGCTATTTATATCGGTATTAATGAAGTATAGTAACAACTTAAAGGCTAAGCTCACTATGTGATCTTAGCCGCACAAGCTGTAAAGTAGCATCACCTGGCTTTCTATAAATTAAAACCAGATCCGGTTTAATGTAGCAATCACGATGGTCATGCCAATTATTTGAAAGCGCATGGACACGATGTTTTTATTGTTTTTTGATTAGGTATAAAAGACTCAAAAGGTAGAGACTTATCCTTTGCTACACGAGTCAATAACATATGGAATGCATCAGATTTTGATTAACTGTGTTTAATTGTTTAAAATCAATAGATTAAATTTTATTTTCTATATTTTAAATCTATAAGGAGCATCTGAGGGGCACTCATAAATAACAGATGGCGAATAGATTTAGTTCAAGGACTAAACTCTGAGTTTGTCATCTCATTTTCTGGTGTTGGTAAAAGTGTTAACCCTCCTCGAACAAGAAGAGCACCTATTTGGATAGGAATAGAAAGAGTGGCTTTGATAATAGTATCTCCAAGTAGTACAAACATATCAAGTAAATGCAACGTGTTACTTTTTGCATCATCCACTGAGTCAAAACAGAGATTATAAATAACTGTGAAGGGTATAGCTATTGTAAAAACCAAGATACAAAATGATACGAACATTACCCCCAACAATGACAGCATCGTGATATTAAATGAATCTACACATTGAAGTATGAATTCACTAAAAGAAGTAAAAGGCGACCGAAATAGTTTGTGAGCGAAATCTAGAAACTCGGCATATGATAAAGAATCTTCTGTTGCACATCTATGATTATAACCTGTCACCTCTTTTATTTTTTCTATGAGAAACCTATCCTGTACTAATCTACAATCCTCTGTAAATTCTTGTTGTAATTGAGGCAATTTTTCGATATTTTTTATTTGTACTTTTTCAACAGTTTGGTTCTTTTGATTGGTATAATATAATGTTTCTTTATGGAGAATAACAGCATTTTTCCCATTCAACTGCTGTATCTCATTAAAAGGGCATTTTGAGTTGGATCTTCTATCATTTTAAAGAGATAACACTGATATAAGTCTTCAAAATTAAGAAATATCCACTGTGATGAAAAAAACTTGAAATGAGCGTCTCTAGACTTGGATGACATTGTTTTCTCTCTTGGAGCCGTTTTTAATGTTAAAGATTATATATTATTGGTTATTATTTTGTCACTACTTAAACTTAAATAGAAAAGCCTGAAGGAAGAAGTGATTAGCATGATTCTTGAAGTCGAGGATAATAATGCATGCCAAGTAGGAAATTTCTGATTAATATTTGCGAGATCTCTTTGATAAAGTGTTCCGAGAGTTATGGACCCGGAACTTGTACGTTAGCTGAAAGATGGAGAACTTTCTTGTTCGTTATCATGTGGTAACTCTTCTGAAACTACTTTTCTCTCAGAATGCAGAGGCG
>NZ_JBAQZB010000068.1:0-9313 GCF_049790535.1 Legionella sp. | reverse complement strand
ATTAATATTCTTGCTAATTTATGACCCAACTGATCATCTGGTTTATTTCTCCGATTACCTAATGGTTTTAAAATTAGATGTAATACTACACGCGCCCAGCGCTGAGGAAAATTAGTAATAACACCGTGCATTGCAACTTCGCATTCGTGTAATAAGTGTTTGCAACTCCACTCAACTAAAGGCAAATCAGCCTTTGGCTCTCCATCTTCATGAAATCGTTTTAATACGGCTGATGCTAAATATAAAGAACTCAACATATCACCCAAACGTGAAGACAATTTTTCTTTTCGCTTCAAGTCACTACCAAGAAGCAGCATTGAAAAATCAGCAAGATACGCTAAATTCGCACTGTATTTATGAATTAATTGATAATAACGTTTTGCACTACTATGAGGTGCTTTAGAAAAATACGCATCAGTCCAACCAAATAATAATGATTTAGTATAGTTCGCTATAATAAACCCAGCATGAGCAAAAAATGCCTTATCAAATTCAACTAGATCATTATTTTTAATGCTTTCTATCTCTTTAAATACATAAGGATGGCAACGAATTGCACCTTGACCAAAAATAATTAAACTGCGAGTTAAAATATTAGCGCCTTCAACCGTAACAGCGATTGGGATTTGTTGAAAGCCTCTACCCATATAGTTATTAGGACCTAGACAAATACCTTTTCCGCCATGAATATCCATCGCATCAATCGAAACATCTCTGGCTCGCTCAATAGTATGATATTTTAAAATAGCACCCACTACAGAAGGTTTAGCACCATAATCAATAGCAGCAGTTGCCATGATCAGAGCCGCATCGATAATGTATGTATTTCCTGCAATTCTTGCTAAGGGCTCTTCAATTCCTTCAAATTTCCCGATCGGTTGATTAAATTGTTTACGAATTCGTGCATAAGCACCTGAAGCTAAAGCTGCTGCTTGTGATCCGCCATTAGCACTGGAAGGTAACGATACTGCTCTTCCTGCGCTTAAACACTCCATTAACATGCGCCAACCATGGCCTGCCATTGCAATACCACCAATAATGTAATCCATGGGAATAAATACATCTTTCCCCTGCGTAGGACCATTCAAAAACCCTGTATTTAATGGAAAATGTCTACGTCCTTTAATTACCCCTCGAGTTTCGGCAGGAATTAAAGCACAGGTAATTCCAATGTCATCTCCCTTACCTAATAAATTATCAGGATCAAACATTCTAAATGCCAGACCCACTACAGTAGCTACAGGGCATAGAGTAATGTAACGTTTATCCCAATTCAGTCGTATACCTAAAACCTCTTCACCATTAAATTTTTGACGACAAACAATTCCCTGATCAGGAATTGATGCCGCATCAGAACCCGCATTAGGACCTGTTAAGGCAAAACATGGAATTTCTCGACCATCAGCTAAACGAGGTAAATAATAATCCTTTTGTTCCTCAGTTCCATAATTAAGTAATAGTTCACCCGGACCTAAAGAATTAGGTACTGATATGGTTGTAGCCGCAGTAACTGAACATCCATATATTCTAACTAAAACTGACATTTGAGCTGTTGCAGAGAATTCCAAACCACCGTAACATTTAGGGATAATCATACCCAAAAAACGATTTTCTTTAATAAATTGCCATACTTCTGCAGGTAGATCAGTATGGTTGTGGGTTATATCCCAATCATCCAGCATCGCACATAAAGTATCAACAGGCCCATCAAGAAAGGCCTGTTCTTCTTCAGTAAGATTTACCGTAGGGGCGTTAAGCAGTACCGAAAAATCGGGAGCACCGCTAAATAAATCCCCTTCCCAACTTACAGTACCTGCTTCTATAGCTTCTCGTTCCGTTGCAGACATTGCAGGCATAGCTTTGCTGACTATTTGAAAAAAATGTTTTGATAAAAGTTCACGTCGAAGGGGTCTTATTGAACCGATAATTAAAATAAGTGCAATCAAAGACAAAATGATTTTAGTAAATAAACTTGGGGAATCATAACAAAAAATCAAGCCACAAAATAAAGCAAAACTAATAGCCCACACTGAAATCGCCGCCTGTCGCATCAACAATATCCCTGCTGCGCTCAAGGTTAAAAGTACCAATAAAATGTGTAGCATGCATTCTCCTTAATTATTTACTCACTTAATTTACACATAATTTCTACAATTTGCTTTGCAGCAGCTTGTGAACCACTGCCATGAAGATAATAGTTTTAACTTAATAGCAGTAAATCTGTAGATGTTCCATGGACAAAATTGATAAGCTCCTCAGAAAACCGCGATCTGTCGACTCTCTGTTCTTAGCATATAAAGTGAATAACTATAATAAACTGTCAGCAAAAAGAATAATACGACTCCCAATCCCTCAAAGATACTATTAAGAGTTAGAAAGATGAACAAAAGCAATAACATGGGTGTACCTGAAACAATCAATAACCGACACGATGTTGGAAAACTTATTTTAAAAGAAAAGAAAATGCTCGAAAAAGTTTGACCTAAAAGTGCTATTACAAGAAAGAACACCATAAATATAGAAAAAAATATACCCACAATAATTGGGTAAAGCACAACTTCCGAACCATATTTAAGTCCAGTAACCGAATTTTGTTCCACAAGTTTTTTCCCATCAAAGACTAAATTGGTCCCTTTATCAAAAGACTGTACAATAGGAGTTGTCCTGCTTGGCACTAACTGATTACCCATAGTGAACAATTGTGGGCTTGGTATTCTAAACGAAATTTTATTCTTATTGATCAGGATACTAAGATAAGGATATGCATCACTAAAATTATCCACCTTACCAGTGGTATCAATAATTACAACCGTCTGATTTTTATCATTGTTAATTGTATAAGGCATTGGTTTATCAAAAATGACATTACCATTTTGTATATAGAACACTGGTATTTTTAATAAAGGGTCCATAATTTGCTCTTTATACGACTGATTCAAGCTGATTGTCATTCTAAAAAAGAACGGAATAGAAAATAGAGCGATTACTAGTAAAAGATAAAAAATTCCTAAGCCTTTCCAGCGCTTACCTACATCAACATAGAGTCGACCGGAATAAAAAGATTTCCACAAAGCGGACCAATATCCATATACTGGTGTATTAATTGGTTTTAATGTATTTTTTTCTTTAGTCATACTCATCTCCAATACGTTTTCCCGTTTGCCGATGAAATAGATGTAATTTCATTTTAGATAACTTAACATAGATTTGTCCATTGGCTAGTAGCTGATCTGCAGGAATACGCAAATTCAAATATTCTCCGTTGTTAATACATTTTGCTCTTATCAATTTATCGGCCCCCATATCATCTATAAACTCAATGTTGATTGCGATGCGTTGTGGATGAATCTCAGAGCATAATTGCACATGTTCCGCCCTAATTGCCAGAACTAACTGAGTTTTATCCTCCAATATCTGAGCACTTTTAGGGATAGGATAATGAATACCTAATGATGTTTGAACAGTGCTGGTACTTTTATCAAATACTCCTGTAAAAGTGTTTAGAGGATAATGCCCAGTAAATTCAGCTACAAATAAAGTAGCTGGATTCTGGTATAATTTCTGGGGTGTGCCTATTTGCTCAACAACTCCTTGATTAAGCACTATGACACGCTCTGCCATTGTCATGGCTTCAGTTTGATCGTGAGTCACATACAAGCTGGTCGTATTTAATTGCTGATGTAAACGTCTGATTTCATCGCGCATTTCTGTACGTAATTTAGCATCCAGATTTGATAAAGGTTCATCAAATAGAAATACAGCAGGTGAGCGAACCATTGCTCTTCCCATCGCAACTCGTTGTTTTTGCCCGCCAGAAAGTTCCTGTGGTTTACGCTCAAGATAGGGAGTTAAATGCAATAATTTAGCCGCAGCAGTGACACGTTGTTTAATCAAATCAGGCTTCAAATGCCTCATTTTTAAGCCATACGCCATATTATTATAAACGCTCATATGTGGATAAAGTGCGTAACTTTGAAAGACCATGGCCATATCTCTTTTGGCAGGATGGATTTTATTAACACATTGATTATTGATTAAAATAGATCCTGAACTGAGCTCATCCAACCCCGCGATTAAACGTAGCAAAGTTGATTTACCACAACCAGATGGACCAACGATCACCATAAATTCGCCCTTTTTTATGTTGATGTTTATTTTATCCAAAATTGTGGTATGCCCTACGCGTTTTGAGACATCAATCAAATTCACTGTTGCCATGCTTAGTTTAACCCTTTTTCAAACCATCGCTGCATCACGATTACAACCATACATGGTGGAATTAAAGCAATCAATGCTACCGACATAATGTAATTCCATTGTGGAATTTGATCAGCCACCCCTGCAAGATAACGAATCCCCATAACCACTGTAGCCATTTTCGTATCGGTAGTAATTACTATAGGCCATAAATATTGATTCCAACCGTAAACAAATAAGATCACAAATAAAGAGGCAATTTGTGTTTTGGACAAGGGCAAGAGCACATCGAAAAAGAAACGTACAGGCCCTGCTCCATCCAATTTTGAAGCATCAACCAATTCAGCAGGAACCGTTTTAAAAAACTGACGGAATAAAAAAGTTCCAGTAGCAGAAACAAATAAAGGTAAGGTTAATCCAGTAAATGAATTCAATAAACCCAAAGAAGCAACCACCTGAAAAGTAGGTACAATTCGTACCTCAATAGGCAACATCATAGTTGCAAAGATCAATGCAAAACACAGTTTTTTAAACGGAAAATCAAAATAGACTAAAGCGAAAGCAGAGCCTAAAGCAATAATGATTTTTCCTAGGGTTATTGCCAATGCCATACCTAAGCTATTAAATAACAACGAAATAATCGGTTCTTCTCCAGTCACCGATAAACCTTCGATTAATACAGTTTTCATGTTTTTTAATAGTAGGGTACCAGGAAGCAGAGGAATAGGCGATTGCATCATCGCATTGCTCTCATGACTTGCAGCAACTACTGCCAAATAAATAGGAAGCAGCATCAATAAAATAAAAAAGCACAAAAATCCATGTGATAAAAGACGATAGATTAATTTCACGCGTAATGCACTCTTTTTTCAAGATATTTAAACTGTATTAAAGAAATAATCACAACAAAAATCATTAAAAGCACAGACTGAGCCGATGAACTTCCTAAATCCATTCCCTCAAACCCATCCTGGTATACTTTATAAATTAAGTTTGTGGTACTATTTCCTGGCCCACCATGAGTCATTACCTGAATAATACCAAAAGTATCAAAAAAACCATACATCAAGTTCATGATTAAGAGAAAGAAAGTCGTCGGTGATAATAAAGGCAGAATGATTTGCCAAAAACGTTGCCATGCTGAAGCGCCATCAATAATTGACGCATCTATTAAGGATGAAGGTACTGCATTCAATGCAGCATAATAGAATAAAAAATTATAACTAAATTGTTGCCAGGTCGCTGTAAGAATCACTACTAAAAGCGCCTGGTTTGCATTATTAACATAATCAAAATTAATTCCCACGGACTGTAGAATATGGGTTACCCACCCTAACGTAGGATGACATAAAAAACGCCATAGAATTGCAGCGACTGCAGGAGCTACCGCATAAGGCCAAATTAATAAAGATTTATAAATTCCTTGCGTCTTACGTCTATTATTAACTAATATGGCAATAAGAAGACCTAAACTCATCGTACATACAGTGACACTAAGAGCAATAATAAAAGTAACCCAAATTGCTTTACTGTAGCTGGTATCAAAAAATAAATCGGTAAAATTGGTAAGACCAGCAAAGTGTTTGTATAAACCGAAAGCATCAGTATAAAAAAATGCGTTAAATACAGCATTACAAGAAGGCCAAATAAAAAACACAAGAGTAATAGTAAGTTGTGGAATTATAAAAAGCCATGCATATAAACGTTGATGATTAAATTTTGCCATTAGCTTTAAATGTAAGAAGGTCTTAATGAATGGATTATATACCTCCAAGACATGAAGATACAGAACTTTCCTTTTGGAAATAAGAGCAGAAAAATCAGTGTCTTCAGGTAGAATGGATATAGTTTAAGTAGTTCAGGTATAGAGTCTGTTAATCTTAGATAAACTTTTCAATAGACTTTACAAACAAAAGGAATATATTGTGCGCTACATACACATAGTAAACCCTGGTTCCCACAGCAGACTTGTGATCGAAAATGGTCCAATACCCGAATATAAAGATTGTCAAATATTAGTACGCACTAAAGCAACCGCACTCAATCGAGCAGATTTAATGCAGCGTTATGGTAAATATCCCCCTCCCCCAGGTGAATCAGAGATCCCTGGCTTGGAAGTTGCAGGTGACGTCGTTGCCGTAGGTTCGCAGGTAACCCAATTTAAACCAGGCGATAAAGTTTATGGACTGGTTGGTAGCGGTTCTTATGCTGAATATTGTCCTGTAGAGGCGTCGTTAGCACATCAGATACCTAAAAATTGGGATTATTCTCACGCTGCTGCTCTTCCTGAGTCTTTAGTTACAGTACATGCAACACTATTTATGTTAGGTGGACTTAAATCAGATCAAACATTACTTATCCATGGCGCAGGTAGTGGCATTACATCCCTGGGAATCCAAATGGCCAAAAAAGTTGGTGCGACTGTAATTACTACAGCGGGAAATGCTAATAAAATTGAAAAAGCAGTGAATCTTGGGGCGGACCAGGTTATCAATTACAAGCAACAAGATTTTGAAGATTTAATTGCCGAACAAAGTGTGGATTTAATTCTTGATTTTATTGGCGGTAATTATTTTAATAAACACCTTCACCTGCTTAAACCACAAAGTAAATTAGTTCAAATTTCTTGTCTTAACGGCAGCTCGGTTGAATGTAATTTAGCATCAATTATGCGTAAGAGATTAGAAATTATTGGCTTTGTACTCCGCTCGCAAACCATTCGGGAAAAAAGTTATTTATGGAAATCAGCCCACCAAGCATGGTTTGATTTATTAAGCCACAAACAAATACTACCCATCATTGATTCAGAATTTGAACTGGAACAAATCGAAACCGCCCAACAATATATGCAGTCAAGCGCTCATTTTGGTAAAATAGTTATTCATGTAGACTGAAATTCTGTTACTCGTGGTCAGGATGAACTACAAAAATACCAGGAGCATTACGCAGATATTCATTATAATCCATTCCATAACCAAATATATAATGATCTTCAATCTGTAAACCAACAAAATCAGCTGCTTGTAAACCATTTTTAACGCGTTTACGGTACTTATCAACTAACACAGCACTGTATACTTTTTTAGCACCTAACGCATTAACTTCATCCATAATTGCAGCCAGTGTAATACCTCCATCAAGAATATCATCAACAACCAACACTGTTCTTCCAGCCAAACTGCTTGAGGGTTTTACTTTCCATTGAATATCACCACCTGTAATTGCCCCCCTATATCGAGTTGCATGTACGTAGTCTACTTCTAAAGGGAAGTCCAAACGAGGTAATAAATTACCTAAAAGAACTAATCCGCCAACCATAACACAAATAAGTACAGGATTTTGATCTTGTAATTCTTTATGAATGTTAATTGCCATGCGATCTAAAGCAGCCTCAACTTCATTTGTGGTGAACATACACGTTGATTTTTCATATACTTCTTTGATCTTATGAGGAATAGTCATTGATGAATTCTCTTATTAAAATTTATTACTCTTTTATTTTCCCAGTGCCGGGGAAAGGACTGACTTTACCCCCATACCCTGAATGGTCTTTGACTTTAGCTGTTCCTCGCTTAGTAACTTCATCAATACGATAAATTGAGTGCATTGGGATAAATGTGCGTTTCACCCCGTTAAACTCTAATTTTAATCGTTCTTCAGAAGGGTCAATGACTAGCGCCGTTTGTTCTCCAAATACTAGCTCTTCAACTTCAAGAAAACCAAATAGATCACTTTCTTTTATTAATCGTGCATATATTTCGTAAATTGCTTCTTGATTAGCAAAAGTAATTCTGAATAATCTGTTCTTGGTCATAATATAAGCCGGCCGGTTCTGAATGCTGGATGAATTATACAAAAATATGAGGAGGTTGGGTATCTTTTATAATAATTATTAGATCACAAATCATTATTCTCTAGGAGTCAATATTACTGGCTGTAAAGGAGATTGATAGTCATTAATGGGTTGCGGTGCAGGCCAAACTAGTTGCGAAGGTTGTACTACTTGATATTTTTGTGCAATATAACAATAAAATCCCGAAGGAAACGGCCAGAGCATCTTGCCAATTTCATCTAAAAAGGTCAGTTTTTTAATTAATGAAGTACTGTTTACTGGTGGAATATAACAAAAACTACTTAATGAAATCTGAACATACCCTCTTTGAATGAACATCCTATTCAGTGTAAAAGGAGTACGCATTTTAATCGTTTGATCACGATAACAGTTTAACAATCCACATTTAATTGCTCCACCCCACAAACTCCAGGGATTAATGCAAAGTAGAACCACAAACCCCATTGGTTTCAATACCCGATCAATTTCATCAATTAAGCTGGAACTGGTATTAAAAGGCTCCAAGGTTAAGGGCGCAACAATACAATCAATGCTATTGCGATCGAAAGGCAAATGATTTAACTCGCTTTTAATATGAATCTTATTCGACAAGGCAAAAGGAGAAACAATCCATTGATGATAAAATTTAAGTTTTTTTAACCAAATATTGTCACTACAATTACCTAATTGTACTAATGTTTCACCACATAAAAGCTTCTGAACTGATTCCAGGTTCACTGCAAATTCATGAGCAGCAAAGAGCCCCAGCGGTGATTGGAACCATTTATGTAAAGCGCGGTACTGTTTTATTTGTTGTTCAATCAACAAGGTAATGCCTTTTAAAAAGGTTAATCCTGCATTAAACTACAATACAATGAGTTTCATACATAGACAATCCATTTCTATTGTTCTCTATATGAAGCAGATTTTATTAAATGGATTAACTACAAGCCAATCAAAGATTATGTTAGGAAACGAACCGTTTAAATTACAGGGAATTGGACAACTTTTTGTCCTAGAAAAACTTTTAGAAAAACCTCAGGCTATGGAATTTTATAAACGTGCGATCACTGAAAAAATTTCTTTAGTTCAGTATCTTGTTAAAAATAATATCTTATCTTCCCAGCAAATAGCCAATACAGCAGCACATAGTTTTGGTTTACCTATGATGAATATTGATTGTATTGAAGTTAATTCCCTCCCTACAACCCTCATCAATGAACAACTCATTCGTCACCATAACATGCTTCCTTTATTTTGCCGAGGAACTAGTCTGTATTTAGC
>NZ_JBAQZB010000067.1:0-14730 GCF_049790535.1 Legionella sp. | reverse complement strand
CGCCTGGCACAGCACCGGACCGCCATGAACGCCATTCCTGGGGAGTCTACTTCCGGTAATGGCAAGATTCAAAGTACAGCTGCTACCTGCTTGTCCTTTAGGCGCCAGTTGACAGGGAGTAGTTTGGGCAATACCGCGTATGGATTGCATCACCAGGTTCTTAGGTTTAGCAGATTGGTTTTGCACCATATACTGCACGGTAGCTGTCGCGTTTCTAATTACAGTCTGTGTAGGATTACTGCCTGGTGCTGGAACGATAGTCCACAGCGGCTGCGCTGCTTGCGCTGCTGGCCATAGCAGATAGAGTAACAGGCTAACCAGTATCCTGCTCATTAATGTATTGTTTTTGATATTTTTCTTCATCATTCCTATCCTTGTGTAAGTGAGATTCAGCAATATTCCATTGGTTTAAGCGTTGGTGGATTTTCTGGCCGTATACGTCTTTTCAATATCTGACGCCAAATAAAAAGTCTGTGTCTCACCACCGCAAGCCCAAACAGGTCCCACGGTTATTGAACCCACTCAGGTCCAATCTTTGGAGAGCATCACAGGCCCTATGGTGCCTACAAAGGCCGTACTTCCCAATACACCGGCTGCGACAGTAGAAAAAAATAAACGATACGTCATAAGTGCTCTTTGCAAAGTAAAAACAGTCAGCAGCAATCGATTGAAATAACAAGAAGGTGAATGCACAAAGGCGCATCATAAGATTTAATCAGAGCAAAGTAAGGAAACAAGACTTCTAATAAAGGAAAGAAACACAATAAAACGTAATAGCGAAAAATGAAAATAAGGAAAAAACTATTGCTGATTGTTGGCAATGACCCCATCATTGGACGCTACGAGCAAGTCTTGTTTGATACTTAATAGATGCTTCATTCCTTCCACAAGTATTCTATAAGTTATTTGATTAAAAAACCATTGCAAATCATGATACTTTATTGATGATTTAAAATCAAAAATTTATTTCAATTCATATTTCTGAATGCAATAAGATTATCGGGCTGTTTAAGTTTTAAAAAGCGCTGATAGTAAGGATTCGCAGTCCAGACTACCAGCTGACCACAATTTATGAGGACTAAATCATGGCTGACGTCATACTAGACGATCTCAAGACCATTTTTCAATGGTACAAGCACTTAAATCAATACTATCCCTCAATTTTATCTCCTTAAGAGCACCTAACTAATTTTTTTTATTTCATTATATAAAAAATTTGCATAGTTTTTCTTATGGTTTTTTGTGACGGGTAGCATTTTGCTATGTTACCCGTATTTTTTCTCGCATCTAAAAAAAGAGAGGATTATGGATAGTTATGGAAATAACCAATTTGGATTTATGAATGAGCAAAAGAATTTTTTTAACACTTTTGCAAAAGAATATTTAGCCTTAGGAAATGCCGTTATTATCATTATTGATGAAATACTTTATTTTATAAGAACAGTTAATTCAAAAGAGAAGCAATTAAGATGGAGAAACAAGAACCGTCTAAAGCACAGCTATAACTGCATCATTTTAGATTGGGGTTTACCGGATAAACCAGGAGAAGAATTACTGCATTTTATTCGTTCCAGCCAACTCAATAAAAACTCGTTTATAATAGTAGCGTCTGCTCATTTTAATGAGGAAATAAAGTAACTTTGTTTAACGTTTGGTGCAAACCAAGTTTTGGCAAAACCTATACTTGCTAAACAATTAAAAGAATTAATTTTTAATTGCTTAAAGGGTAATTAAATCAATTCATTTAATGAATGATGGCGTTTCGATTTGTTTTACGAGTTGTCTACGACACTGGGGAGGTAGTATTAGGAATCTAAATATCCCTGTTTATGAGTTACAAACCAAATTAAGTGGATCAGGTGGGTAGATCGTTTTCCATTTTTGAAAATGATGAGCAGATAATAATTGATCTATCTAAATTAAGAGACAGAGAAGATTTTCAGTTTTTTAGAAAAGAACTGCCTTCCAAACGAGCCATCCCCGTGAATAAGCAAAGTTTAAAAACAAGATAGCATGCAAGAGATAGGATGCCCGAGTAGATGCATCACACAATAAAACCTGATGAGAATCTAGCGACAGTTCAGAGTGAAGTCAGTGCGCGACGGATACTGGATGATCCAATTTGAACTACTGCAAATGAAGACAGGATATATCTGTATGTAACTTGATTTTTCTCAGAAAAACATTTTTATTTTATGACAAGGAAATACTTATGAATATTGTCTAATCTTTGGTGAACAATATGGTATTACAACCACTCAGACGTGTGCCAAGCTCATAGTACCTGTACCGAACAAATTGGTTGATAATTTTTGGCACATTCCGCCTATATCAAATCGCCTATCTTAACAACTTTTATACAAGCTTGATCTGCTACAGAAAAGCGCCGTTCTATCGAGAGGTTTTTTTATTTCAATCTTATATTACGTTTTGGCATCATTTGTTTTTACAATAATCTTAGATCTTTCCCATTTAGGGGACAGCTATAATCACTCGCAGAGAACTTGGTGTAGAGACCTATTTAATCAATAATAGAAATAATAATAGTAATATTAACTTCTTTTTTGTTATAATTTTTAACACAATGTTTTCTAATTAGATTTTTTGAGAGTTTTATGCGTCTTGACCTTGGTAACATAACTGGCAATGAAGTATTACAAGTCTTTGCTGCAATCCCTGATGATGTAACTTCACTTGATTTGAGCATGAATGACCTTGGTTTCAAAACAGGCACTGAATTAAGACAAGTCTTTACTGCAATCCCTGCTAATGTGACTTCACTTGATTTGAGCAAGAATCGCCTTGGTTGTAAAACAGGCGTTGAATTAGCACAAGCCTTAGCTGCAATTCCTGATAGCGTGATTTCACTTGATTTAAGAGATAATGACCTTAATTTCATAACAGACGCTGAATTAGCACAAGCCTTAGCTGCGATTCCTGATAGCGTGACTTCACTTGATTTGAGCATGAATTTCCTTCGTTTCAAAACAGCCGATGAATTAGTACAAGTTTTTGCTGACATCCCTCCTAGAAAGACTTCTCTTAATTTGATCATAAAAGATCTTGGTAAAAAAACACGCGATGAATTAGTACAAATCCTTGCTGTTATGCCTGTTGGAATGACTTTAAATAATTTAAGCTCGAATGACTTTGATAACAATACAGCCGCCGAATTAACACAAGCTTTAGATAAAATCCCTGATGAGCAAATAAACTCGGTCGACTCTACTATTCAAAAAAAATATGACATTAATTTAATACTGGATAATTATTTAGCAGGAAGACGTGCTGTTACTAATTCCTCTGGGGCAACAAAAGAATATTTTCATGGAAGTTTTTTTTCTATCTTTCAAAAAAGTTTTACACAAAAAAGAGATGCTGTTGCTAATTTAAAATTAGCGTTAGATGGAGTGGATGTTGATTTAAGCAAACATTTATCCACCTTAAGAAATGGTAAGCTGGGTAAAGAGCTTCGATCATTTATTCAATCAGGCATGGGTGATGATCTCGTTGGAAAAGAAGTCAATACTGTGAGTGACTTTGTGCAGGCTCTTCAGGATAAGAATCGAGTCGTTCAAGATAACTGCTGCAGATAGGTTTTTAAATCACATTACTTCTTCTTTTGACTCCATCAAACACTTTATGTTTTTGGGGTTACAAGAAGTTGTCGCAATTTTTTCTTTTCTTCGTGTGTCACAGGATCTTGATAATTTAGCAAATAACACGAGTATTCCCCTAGTGAATCAAAGAATAAAATCTATTTTAGAAGAAATAGCTCCTGAGGAGATTCAATATTTTAATGCAAAAGTGGTCTGTTCTGATGGTATTTTAGAAAACAGCTATTATTTTTTAAATGTCACCTATGCCATCATGTGTCTTGATCATGAACAATCTATTTATAAAAAAATGAGCGGAGAGGATGATATAGTCTCTTTTAAACGTTTAGTTTATAGAGAAAATTGTTTAAATGAATTAAATATCGCAAGGGATAAAGAATATGTTCCGCATTTATTAGTTAGTGAAAAAATAAAAGCTATTTTTACTAAAGAAAAAATCACTGGAATTCGTTTTCTATGTCCAGAAAATTACTAAAAATTACTTTATTAAACTTTTTCATTATTTATTTTGCTTTCACTAAATTAAAACGTAGTGCTAATCAGAAACGATTTGTAGAGATAGCAGAAATTTATTTTGATAGTGGTTAGGCTAGGTCTCCAATACATAATCTTACTAAAAATTTCTGCTATTTCAATTTATTAAGCAATGTCAGTATTAAGAATTAAAAATACTAAAAATCCACAACATCAACTGAAACTAATATTGCGGATCTAAATTGGCACGTTTAATTTATTGCAAAATTAGTCTTTTGAGTAATTTCAGAAGGTAGTTTATTTTCAGTTGAACTTAATGAAGCTGAAGTAAAAAATTGAGTATCATTATATGCTGGAACAAGCAATACTTTATTTTCGTTTTTTCTCAAGACTTTGATAAAATCCATTAATTTTTCGCATGATTTTTTACCCAAAACTTTAAGGATCTTTTCATCACAGCCATTCAAATGAGATAAAACATTTCTAGAAACTTCACAAAGGACCTCATGGCTCCTTTCTTTCGTAAGGCTTCTCTTGGCTTTTATTAGATCAATAACTTTTTCTGTCATATTTCTTAAGGCTTTAGCATAGGCTATTAACCAATCCTGTGTATTTTTAGAAACTTCTGCAGTTTCAGATTCATCGCCTGCTGGAGTAGCTAGCATAGCTAAGCTAAAATGTCCAGCCATGTATTCAAGATACGCATTTACTTGTTGAGGATATTTTGTATAGATTTCCCTAATTTTAATATCCCAATTATCTTTCTTCTTTAGAAAATCGACATAAACATCGCCCATCATTAGATAAGGTTTGTATTGTTTGAGTTCTTGATGATTGTCCCAAAGAGATTCTTTTACTAACTGATTATCCCAATTGCTTTTTTTCAATTCGATTTGGATGTTAATCGCATTATCTATTTCCTTATGTTGCTGAATATAGGCAATGTCTTTCCAATCAACTTGGTTGTACACACAATAGGCTAGCAATGGAAAGTGCATGGGATAATCGTACTGATCTTTTTTATATGTAGTTGCGTAAAAATATTCTTCTTTAAAATCAATTAGTTCTTCAATTAATCTAAGATGTTTTACAATAGGGGTTCTTTTTGCCTCTATAAGTTTGCAATATAATAAAAAAATATCAGCTTCAGATAATTTTACGTCCTGCGCAAAGTTTTGCTTTCCTTGTATGACTAAATTAATAATATCTTCGTCTGAACCTCCTTTTTGAATAAGCTCCATGATAAATTTTATAAATGTTGCATCTCGATTCCAATCATTTTTTTTAATAATTTTTGTCATAAAGTGACCCTTTAGTTTATTTTTAAAAAATACTAATAAATAGTAAGTTGGGGGATTCTAAACCAATAGTATAAATTTACAACCTTTTATTTGACACAACGAAGCCAAATATCTCAATAAAATAAATACAATGTGCATTAACTTTTGTTAAATCAAGTTACGGTGCAAACGGGAACACCGATGGCCGTGACATGATAGGATGACATACATCATCTTGTTGCGATGGGTACAAAGAGAAGCCCCTTTTGGTCTCAACATCATTTGGTGTTACATATCCTAATGTAGAATGTAATCGCTGACGGTTATAAAAAACTTCTACATATTCAAAGATACTGCATTTAGCTTGTTCCCGAGAGCAATAGTGTTCAAAGTAAACGTGCTCGGTCTTTAATGTATGGAAGAAGCGTTCCATTGCCGCATTATCATAGCAGTTACCAGCACCACTCATGCTAATGGTAATTTAATGTGTTTTAAGTAGCTCTTGAAACTCCTGGCTTGTATATTGGCATCCTTTAATCAGAATGATGCATCAATCCAGGCTGTGGTTTTCGATGGACTAATGCTTGTTCTAAAGCGTTTCGAACCAAACGTGCTGTCATACGTTCATTCATCGCAAGCCCTACAATGCGCTTGGAGTATAGGTCCATTACTGCTGCAACTTAAAGCCAACCCTCTGCTGTAGCATAGGTTATCTCTGCGACCCAGCGCTGATTGGGCTTGATTGCGCTAAAGTCGCGATTTAATACATTATTAATTGGTAATCAACTTATTGGTCTTTTTATTAAGCTTAATCCTTAATCATTGAATCTCTCTATTGAGTTTCCCCCATGTGCAGCCCAAACTGCGAACAAAGCTTGGGACAGATTTTCATTAAAAATTTCATTAGATCATATTCATAGTCATACTATTTTGCTTGGCACTAAAAAAATCATTTAATTTTTGGATAAGTTCTTCGTTTGGTGTAAGAAAACCAAGGTTAAGAATAAACGGCTCACATAACTCTAATAGAGAAGATTCGGGATTTTTTTCAAGTGCATTTAAAATTTTTTCAAACCCTTCGTCTGTGATGTTAGTGAGGGTAAGATCTATTCTTTTAATAGGAATAGATTTTTCTATCAGTTCAGCAATATAAGCTGCGCTTACATTGGTTATTCCATCATTAGAATTAACGTCTAATAATCGAACAGATGATGAATTTTCTTTTAGAGAATTGAAAAGATGACGAAATTCCTCATCATCTAAATCATTAGCTCCCAAATAGATTTCTTCTAAAGATTGATGATTTTTTATCGATTCTGCCAGAAATTTAATAGCACCTTTTGAGTTATTGCCAAGAAATTCGAGCTTTTTAACATGAGTGCTATGTTTTAGTGCGCTGAAAATCTCTCTTGATGATGCAAAATCTAAACCTAACTGACTGCATTTAACTACATCTAAAGTAGGATCATTTGCAGTAAGTCTGTTTACGATAGTTTGAACGGTATCATTTTTAATACTAAATAGGGTATGCATTTAAGATCTCCAAATAAATAATTTAAACGCTCCATAATTTATGATGCATTCCCTTGCTTTATTAATGAATGTTTTAAGCGATGATTATTTCCCTTATCTTGGATCGGTACTAACTGAAAGGGGTGCAAGATTTTTATCATTCGTAGTAGTCGTAGTAGTTGATACAAAGTCGGTATAAATTTTACTTTAAAATAAAAGTAAAAAAAACTCTTCAGTGTTTTTTTTTAAATATAAGCTATTGAATTTTATGTTAATTTTATTTTTTCAATTTTAGAGCTGTTTTTTTGGATATTTTCATTAAAAGTTATAAAGAGTTAAATAATATTGAAGATACAGTTAACTTAATAAATTATTCAGTTATTATTGGATCAGCGTATGTTACCCTGATTTTTAAGTTGGAGGTAAGCGAGAAATAATTATTTGTCAGTATAACTAAAGGAATACTAAATAATGGAACTATTAAGATTACATTGTCTGTTGTATATACAATATGTTATTTCATTTTGTGGGGTGCTTGTTATCTTTATTGGTGTTTTAATCGCATATCCCTCACATCATTAGGTAGAACCCAATCTCAATTCAGTGGTCAAGCCATACAGGTCTCAACTGGTTTTATGGAGGCAGGTACCTCATCGAAACAAGAGAATTATTTTGTGCCTTCTTTATATTTTGGATTCCCTACAAAGAATAACATAACGTTTGGAGTCGCAGCTGTAGGTAACAATTTTAATAGTGATCTGGATGGGCATTCCATTTTACGTTATGAACAATCTAATAATTCCATCCAAGATATTGATTTAGTTCCTGCTCTCGGATTTGAGCTCAATAAATATATTTCATTTGGAGCTTCTGTAACTTATTCACATGCACATTTTCTTTTTGAACCAATTATTGGTTTTCCTAGCTTAAATATTCCTGATAGCCAAAGTACCAATAAAACGTGGAGTAACGCCTGGGGCGGTGATGCAGGAGTCTTGCTAAAGCCTACAAAGACGTTATTGATGGGATTTAATTATCGCAGCGCCATTATCTATTCTATGACTGGCAAAAGTATATTCAAAGGAAGCACGCTTATTTTTTCTAATAACTATGGTTTTAATTTTTGGACTCCTGCACGGAGTGTCCTCTCTGTTAACTATTTTAAAACACCTCAACTATCCTATATTGGCACGTTGGAATATATTCAAAATAGCATTTTTAAGAAGATGACTGTGCACAATATAGCTACCCCAACGGGTATTTTAACTACAGCCAGCATCCCTTATAATTTTCACGATTCCTGGCTTTTGACTTTAGGAACCAATTATCGAATTTCGTCAAAGTGGGTAATTCGTGGAGCAGGAAGTTACGCGCAAGCACCTTCTAATGGACAATTTCAGATAGATACGGGGGACAGTTTTATCCTTGGCGCATCGGTCGGATACACGATTTTTAAAAATATTATTCTAGATGCCAGTTATGCTCATGTGTTTATTAGAAATGAAAAAATCCATATCACTTCTCAGCCAAACCTTATTGACGGGATTAATAAAGAATCGATTAATACTGTTGCTGGTAAATTGACGCTAAGAGCCTAAATGTTCAGCTCCCACCTTTATTCTCAATGTCTTTATCGGTGAAAAAGTACTAAAGTCCGGTGACTTAATTTAGAACTAATACTTTTTGTAATTCTTTTGCACGATTACTATTGAAGTGTGTTGGGGGTATGTTTACTGACAATTATGATGCGAATGCTCAAAACTCCTTTAGAAACTCGTTAGAAGGATTTCAGGGGGGCGGGGTCACATTTAAGATAACATCATTGGTTCAGGAATAATAAATAGTATATCCTTGGTTTACTAGGCGATTAACAATGAATTCAAAGCTAAACATAATTAAATTGGCTGTTGGACCAAACTCATTAAAAGAGTTAGAGGCATGGCAAACTCAGCGTATGTGCGAGAAAGCGGCAAATAATGAAAATAGCGAGCTGATTCATAGTACACGTAATTTTCCTAGGCGTGCTGAAGAAATCTTGGGTGGGGGTTCGATTTATTGGGTAATTAAGGGTAGGATTGTAGGTCGCAATCGCATTTTAGAATTTCGGCCGATGATACATAATGATCGACTCCATTGCGGAATTGTTTACGATCCAAAACTCATTCGCGTTATACCAAGGCCACGCCGACCATTTCAAGGCTGGCGCTATCTTGAAGGAAAGGATACACCATCTGATTTAACTGAAGAAATGGGCGAAATTCCTGAGAATATGCTGCGTGAATTAATAGAACTTGGAGTGCTTTAAGATGAACTATGTTAGAACTTAGAAGCCAAACGCTATTAAATCTCGAAATGGATTATTTAACAAACTAGAACGTGATTAGGTGAGAACAAATGATCAACATGATAAAAACCTCTTACTATTTCAAAGAGATGCAGAGTCCAGTAGGATTACTGAAATTGATAGGAAGCGATAACGGACTTGCAGGAATTTTATGGGAAAATGAGCGCCCTGGCCGAGTTAATTTACATCCACAAATTGAAGACCATCATCATAAAATTCTTTTAGAAACTGAAAAGCAGTTGAATGAATATTTTTCAGGTAAGCGTAAATATTTTAATATTCTTTTAGATTTTAATGGAACAAAATTCCAAAAAGAGGTTTGGAATTATTTAGTTCATATTCCATTCGGAATTACCAAAACTTATGGTCAAGTTGCTAAAGATTTAGGGCGTCCAAAGGCAATGCGGGCTGTTGGAGCAGCAAATGGTAGAAATCCAATTTCAATAATCGCTGCATGTCATCGAGTCATTGGAGCTGATGGCTCGTTAACTGGATTTGCAGGTGGTCTTACGGTGAAATCATTTTTACTGGATCATGAAAAGAATTTAATATGATAGAACATAAATTAAATAGGGCTTTGTAAATTTGATCGTTTACGGTAATTTTGTAGGGGAGTTAGGGACTGTAACTCCTTTTCTTCCTTGAATAATTTCTTGGTTAGAATTAAGCCCCAAAATTTATTTTTTGATTCGCCCCACTGTTGAATTAGAAAATTCATAATATTGAAAAACAACCTATTTTCTTAATTTATTTGTTTTTGATTTACGATAAACAATTAAGAGTGGAGACCATAATTTCCCAATTTATTAACAATAATTTTTGTAAAGAAGTTATGCCTCAGCGTATTTCTTTTCTTCCTTGTGATAAATTATATATTCCTAAATCACCTGGTTATCAATTAATGGATTATTAAATTGTAACAAGTAGCGTTTTGCCAACTGATAAGACGCATAATCTGTAAGATGCCCTTCGTCTCTAAATGCCGGAATACCGTTAATATCAGCCGTACATAGGTCATTGGGGCATTGTACCTTTTTGGGATCAATAATGATTAATTGACTGTATTTATTTTTCATTATTAAAAATAAATTATTTAACCAATCTTCTTCGCTTTGTTCTTCAGTTGCTTGCAAGGTAAAATTACATAGTTCCGGCCTGTACTCTTTTCGTCGTTTTATATGGGCAAAAAAACAATCATGAAGGTTTTGTTTTGCTATCGCTGTTGCTTTTATTAATACTGGTTTGGCACCGGAAGTAATAATCATTTGAATGGCATTATCAAGAGCTCTTGTAATACGTTCTTTAGTGAGTTCGAGTGAACGATTATCGTTTAAATTATTAATAATCTTATCACCCAAATATCCTTTCCATGCTTCTCCTATAACCACAAAATCAAAATGATTTGCCTTAATCATATTAAAATAGCGAGTAGTCTGTTCATAACACTCCTTGTAAATGTCATTTTTATCATACCAATCATACAAAAATATCCCAGGTAGGGTAAGACAAGAGGCAGTTGCATGAGCAAGAATAGACACATTGGCTTGCTGAGCTAGAGTATCCATAAATAACCAAGAATGATTTGAAAAAGAATCACCAATCATAAAAGCAGCTCGGCTATTTGCCTCTTTCGATCCCAGAGTACAATTATTATTTACTTTAATATTTTGTCTTTGCAAACATAATGTCCTTTGTGGAGCATCATATCGATTTAATTGATCATAAATTCTTACAACTTCAGCATTAAAACGGCCAGGATATCCTTGGTATTTTTTAACATAATGAGCAGTAAGATGGGTTATTCCGATAGGTAACGCAAGCATGTAAATTAAAGTATATGCAAATTTAATATCATTGAATTGACGTGCCGGTTTTTCAATAAATTTCCATGAAAGATAAGCCAAAATAAAGGTTAAACTTAAGGCCAATATTAAAATGGAATTTGTCGCTGTAATATTCTGGTAGTGAATTATTGTAAATAAAGGCCAATGCCAAATATATAAAGAATAAGAAAGTAATCCAATAAATACGATTGGCTTAAGAGATAAAAATTTAGTCAAAAAAGGTTTGGGATTATGCTCGCCAACTGCGATAAGTACAGCAGTCGCAGCGCACAAGGCAAAAGCATGCCAATTAGGAAAACCCAAACTGATTTCGCTGCGCGTTGCTATATATAATATAGCGATAATAGCAATTATACTTATCAAATTTAAAAGATATTTATTGATTGAAAAACGCTGGGGAGTTAATGCGACACAAGAGCCAATTAAAAACTCAAAAATTCGGCTTGAAAATTGATAATACGCTTTTGCAGGATAATGAACTGATAAATATAAAGATAAAACAAATAAAACCAGGGTAAATAAATACATAATCCTAAGCAGATTATGCCTGGAAAAAATTCGCTTGAGTACATAAATAACAACAGGCAAGACTAAATAACATTGCCACTCAATCGACAAAGACCAAGTATGCAATAAAGGTAATTTATGAGTATCTGTTTCGAAATACCCTGCAGTTATTCGCTCAAAAAAACGATTTGATATAAACAGTGATGTTTTACGAGCACTTTTGAAATATTGTAATAAATCATCAGGCAAATATAAAAGCAAAGTTAACAGCATAGTCATAAAGATTAAGCAGATAAATACCGGTTGCAAGCGCCAGAGTCTGCGTCCATAAAATTGCATGAAAGAAAAATTATTGTTTTGCAGCGATTGATGAATAATACTAGTAATTAAAAATCCGGAAATAACAAAAAAAATATCCACCCCAACAAAACCGGAAGGTATTAATTTTAAACCACTATGAAAAAACAAAACGAATATAATGGCAATTGCCCGCAATCCGTCAATATCTGGGCGATAGTTCATCCTCAAAATCCTTTATTTATAAATGAACATTTTATATCACAAATTTTCTTAAATGATCAGTGGCAAATTATGAGAACAGATTATGTATAAGATAAGTTTTTATGTACCAGAAAATTACCTTGAACAGGTAAAAAAAGCCTTATTTGAAGTAGGTGCAGGTAGAATAGGGCAATATGCATGTTGTGCGTGGCAGGTAAAAGGCGAAGGTCAATTTATGCCTTTAAACGAAAGTAACGCCTTTATTGGTGAAAAGAATAAGTTGGAAACCGTAATGGAATATAAAGTTGAAATGGTTTGCAAAGAGGAGATTATCCATGCCGTGATTGCTGCACTGAACAGAGCACATCCTTATGAAACTCCTGCTTATCATGTAATTCGAGTTGAAGAATTTTGAAAAAAAGAAGCATGTGCTCACTGATAAGTTCTTAAAGATCATTTTGGGAGGCTAATTTGAGCGAAAACATCCTTGAATATGATCATTCACCATGCCTACAGCCTGCATATAAGCATATATAATGGTTGACCCAGCAAAGCGCATGCCTCTTTTTTTCAGATCTTTAGATAATGCATCAGATTCCTTTGTTTGTATGGGAACTTCTTGTAGTGATTGCGGATGATTGATCTTCGGTTGGCCTTGAACAAATTGCCAAACATAATTATCAAATGATCCAAATTCTAGTTGAATGGTTATAAAAACGCGTGCATTTTGACGGGCAGAAAAGACTTTTAAACGATTACGTATAATAGCGGGGTTGGTTAATAAAGTTTCTAAATAAGAATCACTCAGATTAGCAACAACTGTGGGGTCAAATTGTTTGAACGCCTCTCGATATCCTTCTCGTCGTTTCAAAATTGTTTCCCAACTAAGGCCAGCTTGTGCTCCTTCCAAAATGAGCATTTCAAAATGTTTTTGATCACTATGCACAGGAATGCCCCATTCAGTATCGTGATAGAGTTCATAGTGGGGCTTATTTGTTCCCACCCACGGACAACGGTTCATCATTAACTCCCAAAAATAAATAACACTAAAATTGCTAATTAGTTAATTTGTCTAATTCGTTTCAACCTTTATATATAGTCTTTACTATCAATGCTCTAGTAGTACCAAATTCATCACAGAGGTCCCAAAGATTGATTATTCTTAAGTAAAGTTGTTGCTGTAATAAAACTGATAATAGCCATTACAATAAGATAATAAGCTGGAGCGACAAGCCCAATTTCTTTTATAAGTAAGCTCACCATCAAAGGCGCAGTGCCACCGAATAAGGCATTTCCCAAGTTATAAGAAAATGCTATTCCACTATATCGCACATTAAGCGGACAATTTTCAACAATTGCTGTTAACGTATTTCCTTGATCAAATGAGCTTAAAATAGTTGTAATACCTAAAGATAATAGCACTAATGATTGAGCTTTAGTCTGCAGTAAATAAAAACAAGGTAAAATCAAAAATATAATGGCTATTATATTTATTATTAGCATCTTTTTGCGTGTAAAATAATCGCCACAGAGGCCTGCTAAGGGAACGGTAAATAGCAGGACAGTTAATAAAAGGCTTTGCATTGTTAACGCATCACTGAATGAAAAGCCTATATAATGTTCTAAATAGGTGGGCATATATCCAACAAAAATATAATAAAAGCTTGAACTCATACAAGTAAGGCCCAAAATTTTCAGTAATTGGGACGGGGCAAATTTAATAGCTGCAATAAAAGGAAGGGACTTAATAAGATGATCTTTTTGCAATTGAGAGTAAACCAGCGTTTCCGTTAATTTAAAACGATAATAAATTATTAATGATCCGAACAAGCCTATGAAAAGAAAAGGTAATCGCCAAACCCAACTTTTAATGGAGTCTTCTGTAAAAAAGTAATGAAGTAGCATTAATGTTGCTGTTGCTAGTAAAAAACCTAAATTCGCACCGGTTGCAGCAAAACTAGTGATGAAGCCACGTTTGTTATTTGAAGCTGATTCGGCGAGATAGATCATAATGCCACTGTACTCTCCCCCTATAGATAGACCTTGGATCAAACGAAGTAGGAGAAATAAAACAGTGGCAATTACACCTATTTTTTCAAAGGAGGGAATAACTCCAATCAAAAAGGTAGACAGTGTGATAATTAAGATAGAAACTCTCAATGTTTTGGCACGGCCGAAAGTATCGCCAAAATAGCCAAAAATTATTCCCCCTAGTGGACGACAAAGAAAACCAGCTGCAAATACAATAAACGCAGCAATCGTCGCCTTTCCAGTTGGTTCTTGAGGAAAAAACTGCGCACCGATTATAGGGGCCATGAAAATAAATAGCCCTAAATCAAACCATTCTATGGTATTGCCCAGACTTGAAATGAGTAGTTCTTTTTTTATCAATGGTAATCGCATCAAACGAGTAATACTTAATTTAATATACATGTACTGGGAAAAATATAAATGATATTTTGATTTAAAAAAACTTTTTTCACCCAGTGACCTAGTTAATAAGTGTCTTCCAGTAATCAATTCATTATTCGTTGTATTTTTGTTACAGTGGATTAAGGACTATTAGTGCTTATTTTTCTAAGCTATTGCAAAGGAACTGATGATGCATAATGAATATGCAGGTGTTATTACTCGATTTCTGCGAGATGATG
>NZ_JBAQZB010000066.1:0-14313 GCF_049790535.1 Legionella sp. | reverse complement strand
TTTAATTTCATCACGATCTACCCCCTCTCCCGCGCTAGGAGCTTTAATAGTATGATGATGCCTTTCGCGGGAGAGGGTTGGGGAGAGGGAATGTCGCGGATGGTCATTGATGATGAGATACTCTTAGCTTTAAAGTAGAGCAGTCCTAATGATTTCAAGGACAGATGTTGGATTAAATGGTGTTCAAAAAAACTTCAGGGACGTTTCCTAGGTTACTAATGTCTTTACTGATTTTGCCAGGATTTGTTGAAAGGTATCGAAGTAAAATAACGCCAGCTACTTATCCCCAAATGAACAAAATGCTCTTGCGCCAAACAATTTAAAATTGGCCCCACCCAAATAAATCTCTCTTGCAGAAACGACGCAGGATAGCCCTCATCCATTTGCACCACCGAAATTCTGTGATGATAACTCGCATGTTTCTTACCATTCTTATTAACCAGCAAACACGGAAACACTCCCAAATCTTCGATAAAATAGTGGTATTCAAATTCTCCCCTTTTTAAAGAACAGCCCCCTCCTTGCGCCAGTTTTTGCATTACTTGATTAGCTGAATCTTTATAACTCACACAATCCAGCGTAATTGATCCAGATTGCCCTAAATATAAAGCAATTTCTTCCAATTGATAAAATTGTTGATGAAATTCTTCCTGCTTATTAATCGCTTTGTGATACAACAAAATATGTTGCATGAAATTTAATATCAGCAAACTAATTATTGTTGTAATAATCAGCGTCATTAAAAAAATAAAACCATGTTGTTCTTTAGGTGCCACGAACAGCAACCCTAATTGTATGAGTTTTATCTTCGTCCAAACCCATGATAACCTTAATAAATTGCCGATCATTCACTTTCTCATTCTGGATTTTCAATGTATGAATTAAAGAGGTAATTTCCTCTGTTTGCGTTAATTGATAATGTAAAGTTTCCTCTCCTCTAGAATTTTTTTTAATAAACCAGCGCTCCTCTAAAAACTCACCAACATAAGCTGATGCGTTATAAATATATTGTAGAGGTTTGGCAAAAGTAATTACTTTCTTATCAGCTTGTGATTCTATACTAACAATCTGTTGAACCTCCGCATGGTCACAATCAGCGATCAATAAAGGGTGTTTTTTATTAAATAATGGAGGATGAGACACGATAACTCGAGTTGCACTTTGCATATTAATTACTTTAGCAAACTGCTCATTCATGCGATTAATTTGGATTAATTGCCCCTGATTTCCAATCCTAAGCGCCTGGATCAAACCTCCATTTGCTCTTCTATCGTTTACAGATAACTGATTGATACCCAAACACGGAGTAAAACCAGCGCGACGAATACTGTCGCTCATTAGATCACCGACCCAACTCAGATCAAAACTTTGGGATAACAGTTCTTCGGCCTCAACATAATGACGTTTACTGCTTAAATAAAATTGCATTAAAAGTGTTGTAATAAGACTCGTAAGAAAAAGGCTAATAAGTACCTCTGAAATACTGACACCTAATTGTTTTTTCATTAGTTATCCCTGCACTAGTTTACGAGTAATCTCTCGACTATTCTTCCACCAGCTAAGATGTAACAAAGTTTCTTGGCCATGATGCTGGATCTCTAAATAATAGGGAGAAGGTACTGGGGGAAGTTTTTTTTCACCTGCCAATAAAGTTTCATCAATTTGATCTAAAAATTGAGAAGCGTGTTCGCGTATGATTAATTGGTCGAGTAATTGCCTACTTTGCCACTGCTGTTGCACTAAAGATAAGGCTAACGTGGTTACTAGTAATAACGACGCAAGCACTTCAACAAGTGAAAATCCTTTTTGCTGATTCATGTTCCAATCTTCCTGAGGTTGGTATCGCAAGCAGAGTAACGTTCTGAGAATAAAAATGCAAGATTAATTTTTTTATAACGTATTGCCAGAAAAAGACATGCGACAGTACATTTTGCATTTCTGACACGTGTTTTGCGCTAAGTTTGGCATTTCCTAGAAAGGCTAAATATTCTTTTGCAAAAGTCTTAAAAAATTTCTTTTGCTGACTCATAAAACCAAATTGGTTATTTCCATAACTATCCATAATCATCTCTTTTTTTAGGCGCGAGAAAAAATACGGGTAACATAGCAAAATGCTACCCGTAACAAGAACCATAAGAAAAACTATGCAAATTTTTTATATAATGAAATAAAAAAAATCAGTTAGTTGCTCTTAAGGGGATAAATTGAAGGAATAGTATTGATTTAAGTACTTGTACCATTGAAAAATGGTCCTGAAATCGTCTAGAATGACGTCACCCATGATTTACTCCTGATATCGTAAGTTGCAATGAAAATTTAACATTTGAGTTAATAAAGTTATATTTACTACTCTAAAGCAACCTCCTAATTATTCTGCGAAAAATTGCTTCGTGACAGCTTAAAAAAGCATAGCTAATATAAACATAACTAGAAATTATTCTACAAGGAATGTTATGACAGTTAATTTTGAAGAATTTCCCCATTTAGGAATACGTTCTTTAGTTCCTTACAAACCAGGAAAATCTATAGAAGAATTAACTCATGAGCGAGGAATTACCGACATTATTAAGATGGCTAGTAATGAAAACCCATTAGGATGCAGTCCGATGGCCTTATCGGCTGTGCGCAGTCTATCACCAAATGTTCTGGCTACTTACCCTTCACCAGTTAATCATCCTCTAATTCCCAAATTAGCCGAAAAACTCAAGGTAAAAACCAATCAGATTTTTGTCAGCAATGGCTCGGATTATATCTATACTATTTTACTCAACTCCTTTGTGTTACATCAGGAAAAGCACATTATTACTCATGACTATGCATTTAGTACCTATGCCATTCAGGCGCGCACCTTAAATATACCAGTACGTTCAGTACCTGTTGATGAAAATTACCAAGTGAATATTTTTAACCTTATTGAAGCATGCAGTTCACAAACCGCCCTCATTTTTTTGGCTAATCCTAATAATCCCACAGGCAGTTTCATTAGCCCTAGCAAAATAAACCATTTATTAGAAAATATTCCTGAAAGCACCCTATTAGTACTCGATGAAGCCTATTATGAATATGCAGCATCTCAATCGGGTTATAACAGCATTGAATGGCTAACCAAGCATCATAATTTGGTAATCACACGTACTTTTTCCAAAATATATGGTCTAGCGGGTTTACGCTTAGGTTACGCAGTGGCTCATCCCTCGATCATTAATATTTTACAGCGGGTGCAATTACCTTTCACCGTCAATCAGATGGCATTGACCGCGGCCCATGCTGCCTTAGATGATGAGGCGTTTATCAAATTCAGTTTACAAATTAATACTGAAGGAATGCAGCAAATGCGTGCAGGTTTTGAGAAATTAAAAATTGATTATTTACCTTCATTCTGCAATTTTCTTACTTTTAATTGTAAAGAAGATAGCATGTCACTCTATAATTATCTTTTAGACAAAGGTATTATAGTCAGACCGCTACATCCCTATAAAATGGATAATTACATCAGAGTAACCATTGGCACCAAGACACAGAATAAACGTTTTCTTGATGCACTTACTGATTATTATTCGATATAAAAGGAACTAAAATGACCAGTGATTTAAGCAGCAAGCATTGTGAATCATGTGAAGGAATTGGGGCAGCATTAACTGCAGAACAAATAAACAATTTAATGCCTCAATTAAATAAGCAATGGCAAGTTAGCCCCGATAGTCGCATCATTACGCGTAAATTATCTTTTAAAAATTTTTATGAAACTATGGCTTTTGTGAATGCATTAGCGTGGATAGCAAATACTGAAAACCATCATCCTGATTTAGAAGTAGGTTATAATTATTGCACTATCAGTTTTATGACCCATGCTTTAAATGGTTTAAGTCATAATGATTTTATTTGTGCTGCTAAATTAGATAAGCTTTTAACTTAAAATTAAACCTCTGAAAGAATCAATTGGGCTAATAATAGATTCCTTGCTCAAGAGGCTCTTTAAGCTATGGGATTTAGCAGAGCTCGATAAAAATTACACCGATTAGCTTTTAACCTTAATGTTATTGCTTTCAAGTAGCAGAGTGGTTAGGCTATTGATTAGATGGATATTTCTCGCCAATCTTTTTATATTAATACCTCATTGCTACACGTTCTTCACCTAGTAGATTTACTAAGTGATCGAGTAATTCATCGCTAGGCATCACTTGCCATTGTTGTGCAAGGCTCAACTGTGCTTTTGCATAGTCATTTGTATAAGATATTTGTACAGAACAACGTCCAGTATGAGCTTTAAACAAAGCTTGAAGCGATGACAAAATCCCTTGATTTTCAGGTTTTAAACACAACTCAAGGCAACGAGCAAAGCGAGTACGCGCTGAAGGGATATTATACAGCTGGTTTGCAGTCATTTTAATGCCACCACTATAATCATCATGTGCTACTTCTCCCTCGATGACTAACATAGTACCTGTTGATAATGGTTCAGAAAATGACTCAAAAACTTCTTCGTATACAACTACATCCAACCGTGAAGTAGAATCATCCATGCTGATAATAACTAACTTTTTACCTCGTTTGGTAATAATCTTACGAATCGATGAGACTTGAGCACAAATCAACGCTTTTTTATGGACCACTGGATTTAATTGACTTATAGACATAATAAATTCACCAAATTCACGTCGGTATTGATCTGCAGGATGTCCAGTCAAATAAAAACCTAATACTTCGCGCTCGCCTTCTAATCTTTGTGCTTCCGACCAGGATTTGCTCACAACATATTCTTGTTTGCTCGCCTCATCTTCTAACATGGAAAATAAATCAAACTGACCACTGGATTGGTTTTGATGTTCCTTTTCCGCTACTTTAAGTGCTTTTTCAAGAGAAGCGTTCAACACTGCTCGTTCTATTTGCCAATCATCAAAAGCACCGCTTTTAATCAAGGCTTCAAGCACTCGCCGATTCACTTTACGTAAATCTAATCGTTGACAAAAAGCAAATAAATCAGCATAGACACCTTTGGCCTCTCGCTCGTGGGTAATGCAATCAATAGCGGCCTCCCCTGCTCCCTTTATAGCACCAAGTCCAAAAATAATAGTAGTATCATTACTTACGGTAAACGGATACATCGATTGATTAATTGAGGGGGGTAAAACAGTTAATTTCATTTGCTCACATTCATCAATAAAGGTCACTACCTTATCTATATTATCCATATCTGAAGACATTACTGCAGCCATAAAAGCTGCAGGATAATGTGTCTTTAACCAAGCGGTTTGATAGGCGACCAAAGCATAAGCAGCCGAATGCGATTTATTGAAACCATAACCTGCAAACTTTTCCATTAAATCAAAAATATACGTTGCCAGCTGTTTATCAATACCCCTAGCGGTAGCTCCTTCAGTAAAAATTTCCCGTTGTTTCGCCATTTCTTCTGGCTTTTTCTTACCCATAGCACGACGTAATAAATCTGCAGCGCCTAAAGTATAATTTGCTAACACTTGGGCAATCTGCATCACTTGTTCCTGGTATAAAATAACTCCATAGGTGGGCTTTAAAATAGGTTCCAAATCAGGATGAGGATAATCTACTACTGCCCGTCCATGCTTACGATCTATAAAATCATCAACCATCCCAGACTGTAAAGGACCCGGTCTGAATAAAGCCACCAACGCAATAATATCTTCAAAACAATCAGGCTGTAATCGACTAATAAGTTCTTTCATACCGCGTGACTCCAACTGAAATACAGCCGTTGTTTTACACGCTTTTAATAAATTAAAGCTTGCTTCATCATCAGTTGGAATATGATTAATATCGATTAGCGGTTGGCCGGCTAGTTTTTTTTGTTTATTTATTGTAGCTAAAGCCCAATCGATAATAGTTAACGTTCTTAAACCCAAAAAATCAAATTTAACTAAACCAACTGCCTCTACATCATCTTTATCAAATTGGCTTACAATTTGTGTAGAACCTTCTTCACAATAAATAGCAGTAAAATCAGTAAGTAAGGAAGGCGCAATAACCACTCCTCCTGCATGTTTACCTGCATTACGAGTAATTCCTTCAAGCTTTAATGCCAAATTAATAAGTTCTTTAACCTCGTCTTCCTCATGAAAACGGCGATTTAACTCAGGCTCCTCTTTCATTGCTTTGCTTAAGGTAATACCTATTTCAAAAGGAATCAGTTTTGCCAACTTATCAACAAAGCTGTAAGGATGACCTAAAACACGTCCTACATCCCGCACCACTGCTTTAGCTGCCATGGTACCAAACGTAATAATTTGCGATACACTTTGGCGACCATATTTTTCAACCACATATTCTATAACCCGATCTCGGCCATCCATACAAAAGTCAATATCAAAGTCAGGCATAGAGACCCGCTCAGGATTCAAAAATCGCTCAAAAAGTAATTCATATTCCAAGGGATCTAAATCGGTAATTTTTAACGCATAAGCAACTAAAGAACCAGCCCCCGATCCACGTCCTGGGCCTACAGCTACACCGTTTTGTTTAGCCCATTGAATAAAATCTGCGACAATTAAAAAATAACCGGCAAAGCCCATGTTATTTATCACATCCAATTCAATTTGCAAACGTGCGTCGTATTCTCCTCTTATGGTTTGCAAGTCTTCTGCTGATTTATATTTAAATAATTGGACCAAACGCTCTTCCAGACCGACTTCTGATAGATGAGAAAGATATTTTTCAACAGTTAATCCAGCAGGAATAGGGAAATTAGGCAAATAGTTATTTCCTAAATCCAGTTTCACCGTACATCGTTTGCAAATTTCTAGTGTATTTTGAATGGCAGATGGTAAATCTGAAAATAAATCATGCATTTCTTCAGCAGAACGTAAATACTGCTGATCACTGTATTGTTGTGTACGTCTGGGATCTGCAAGTGTATAACCATCATGAATACACACACGCGCTTCATGGGCATCAAAATCATCTTGATCAATGAAACGTACGTCATTAGTTGCTACTAACGGTAATTGCAGTTCATCAGCCAGCTTAATTAGTTGTTCATTGTACAGACTCTCATCAGGTCTTCCGGTACGTTGTATTTCTAAATAAAAACGATCGGGAAAAAGGGTTTGCCAATGTAATGCACGATTTTTTGCTAGTTTTAGATCATTCGCCAATAGAGCTTGACCTATATCGCCAAATTTTCCACCAGATAAAGCAATCAATCCAGTAGAATATTCTTCAATCCACTGATTTTGCACTCTCAGTTGTCCATGATCTTGACCTTCCTGGTAGGCTTTTGAAACAAGACAGGTTAAATTTTTATAACCTTCTGAATTAAGACATAATAAAACTAACGAATGAACACGTTCAGGTTGTTGTAAATCATAGCAAGGAAGATCGCTACCAATAATTGGCTTAATCCCAGATTCTACTGCGGCTTGAAATAATTTCACTGCAGCAAATAAATTACAATAATCAGTTATTGCTACTGCAAGCATGCCTCTGTCAGGTAATGCTTTTATTAAAGGTTTAATACGAACGAGGCCATCAACTAAAGAAAATTCTGTGTGAACACGCAAATGAACAAATCGTGGTTGCATAAAAGAATAAACTCGTAAATCTAATTAATGAACTTTAACCTAGATCACCTACCGTGATCTACTATGAATTTTAAAACTTATAAAATATTAAAATTAGAAGAAGCGCTTTTTAAGTAAAGAACAGTTCACTTTGTCATACACTTCGTCCCCACCTCAACAGGAACAAAAAATGAATATTCATACCCTCCCTTACACTACTTTTCGTATTCAGCTTAATGTCTTCTTGTGCCATTAAACTAATGTGATTAAATAGTGATAGCACACAAAGCAGCGTTCGCATAACTGTCACCAGTTTTTAGTGTATTCAGAACCTGTGTATTTGCCTTGCTTAAATTACCCTGGCCTAAATAGAAAAAGCGATAACCACATTCTAATGTTGCTTTATTAAAAAGATCATGGAATTTCAGACCAGCACCACTCATCGCACTGAATGCTACAGAGCTATGGCTTTGGAATATACGGTCTGGAATTGTTATGCCACCATCTAATGAATATTCTTTGAAATTATAGGCATTAATAATATTAGGACCAATGCCTGCATCCAGTGTGATGCTAATGTTACTTGGAATCCTGTTATCTAGAAAGCTTTCATTCAGGAAACTAGTATGAATATCCGCTCTTCCTCCAAAAAAGATGGGCCAATTAGTCAAAGAATAACTATATGCTAAATTAGTAAATAAATTTTCCTGAGTAACATAACCACTTACTGAAGTATGAGGTAGATAAAACGCATTCACGCCATATGAAAGATCTGCATATGCGGTAGTCCAACCATCCCAATAAAGCCCTACGCCAACAAGGCCATTAGAGTCCGCACCACTTCGTACTGAAAATTGATCACCAATTAGACCATCGATATCCACATGCTGTCTACTGCCTTGAGTGGTCCAGAAACCACCTAATTGTAAGGATACTTTGGGAATATAAGAAAAAGAGGGGCCAGCTGCTCCTACACTGCCTGCAAGTACAACAGAAGAATTGAGTCCAGCTAACAACAATAACAAAAATAAATGAGAATATTTTCCTTTGAATAACATGCAATCTCCTTATAAAAAATATACCTTATATATGTAATACGACTATTTATTTATGACATTAGTTACAAATATTTACCTACCATAACCTAATTAATGTCGCGGATCAAAGGCATCTCGCACACTATCTGCAAATAAATTAATTGCTAATACTAACATAAACATAAAAATAAAAACAGCCATTATCGGCCACCAAATAATTGGATCGCGAGCCAATTCGAGACGTGCACCGTTTATCATATTACCCCAACTAATTGTCATTGGGGATACCCCTACACCTACATAGGAAAGTAGTGCTTCGGCCATCACTAAAAAACTGAAATCTAATACCAAGGTAATCACGACAATATGCATCACATTGGGTAATAAATGCTTACGGATAATCGTAAACCAATTTGATCCCAAAGCACGTGCCGCCAAGACATAATCAGCCTCACGCAATTTAAATGTTTCAGCACGTAAAAGACGGCAAAGACTTGTCCAACTAGTTACACCTAAAATCAAACATAAGGCTAACAAACGCGCATCAGCAACATTGGCCAAGGTCCTAAATTCATTAGGATGACTGACTATGTATGTCTGCAATGACAAAACTGCAGCTGTAATTAATAAAACACTAGGAATAGAGCTTAAAGTAGTATAAATATACTGAACGATATCATCCACTACGCCCCCGAAATATCCTGCTATAATTCCTAAAAATAAGGCTAAGGGTAACATAAACAAAGTTGTTAAAAAACCAATAATCAAACCGGTGCGAATGCTTTTAATAGTGAAATAAAAAATATCCTGTCCTATCTGCCCAGTTCCTAAAATATGGAACATTCGCGATAATTCATAACATAACACTGTAAAAAATATAAGTAGCGTTAAAGTTATTAGTGCACTAATGCTGGATGGACTTAAAATAAAAAACAACTTTTTCCGTCTAAAAGAACAAACAAAACTTTGCACAAGAAAAAATATAATAAACGCTAAAATGCTCCATTTTAGTGAAAACCATAAAGTGCTTTTAATCCTCTGTACTTTTTCTGTTTTTGTTTTGGCCCATTTGGCTGGATAAATCAAAGCGGGATAAATTTGTTTTACCATGCCATTTACTAACACTGTGTCGGTAACAAATTGGTTTAAAGCCAGCGGCGCAGAATAAGTTTTTTCACAAGCGTTTCCTATGGGTGCTAAGATGTTATCCAACATTGAGATTGAGGTTTCTGTTTCAGAATTTGTCGTAAAATGAATCGAGTCTAATACACCAATGCTAATAAAAAATAAAAGAATAATACCCGCACTTACAGCAATTGGTTGACGCAGAATGGTGTTAAAAGAATGTCTAATGTGTTGTTTGCGCAGACTGTAAAGAATTACCAGTACACTTAAAATGAGTAGTGTAAGAAAACATTTATCTGTCCATAACAATTCAAAGGTCATATTTTTATTCTCAATGTCATCACCTTACCTTTAACATTCACGACAACTTAACTCGTGGATCCACTAATGCATAAGAAAAATCGGTTAAAACTAAACCAATGATATAAAGTACCGAACCTAAAAACACCATGGCTCTAACTATTGCAAAATCTTGTTGTTGAATGGCATCAATAATGTAACTACCCATACCTGGTATGCCAAAAAAAGACTCCAAAATTAAACTTCCCATAAATAAAGAGGGAATAATAACAACAATTCCAGTCAATATTGGCAACATTGCATTTTTTAACACATGAGTAAACATTATCTTTTGCTCAGATAACCCTTTGCTACGTGCTGTTTTCACATAATCTTTATTCATTTCTTCCAAAAATAAAGTTCGATACCAACGTCCTCCAGCACCTAAGCCACTAAGAACTGCCACGAACACAGGAAGAATAATAAATTTTGATGCCTGAATACCCCCATCATAACCAGAAATAGGCACCAGACGCAGAAGTTTTCCAAACAGAAATTGACCACCAATAATATAAAATAAACTGGAAATCGACATCAAAATAATGCAAATCACCACTCCACTTAAATCAAAATAGGTTTTGCGAAAAAAAACCATCGTCATTGCTAAAATAATATTGCTTATCACATCCAAAAATAAAACGGGTAATGCAATGGCCAAACTAGGCCACATTCTAAATGAGATATCCTGGCTAATATCACGACCCGCATCGGAGATGCCAAAATCAAAGGTAAATAATTTCAGTGATTTCTGGAAAAATAAGGTAGCTTCAATTTTCCGTAATCCTGATTCTTGCTTATTAAAAAATAAGGGTAAATTATAACCATGAGCCATTTTCCAATTATTAATAACTGATTGTTGTATATGTTTTTGTCCCAAATGCATTCGCGCAATATCATCTGGAGTATTCAGCATAAAAAATAAAATAAAGGTAAGTAAATTAATTCCAAAAAGAATCGGTATGAAATAGAAAAATCTACGTAATAAATACTTCATCATGGTATATGCATCCTCTCAGCCGCTTGTCTTTCCTTTTTCAAATACGCACTAAATAAGAGTAAAAGCAAACCTAAAATCAGCAACAATAATAAAACTAACGGCCAAAAAACTGGCGAATTCCATTGCTGGCGTAATTGCTCTCGTTCATATGCATTAATCGCTACATATTTCAAAGTTCCTAAAGAAATGGTATTCGGTTTAGTATGCGATACCCAATTGTGTGATAAAATAAAATCTTCGCTATGAATGCCCCAAGCCCAAGGTGCATCATGTCGAACAATCGTTAGCATGGTATCGATTAGCTGTTGTCTTAATACATCATTTTGGCGATTTTTCATTAAATCAAATAAACGGTCAAACTCAAGATTCTCATAATTCGCCGCATTTTCACCCCCATACTTCACTTTGCCATTTTTACCATAAAGTTGAAATAAGAAGTTTTCTGGATCAGGGTAATCTGCAAGCCAGCCCCAACTAAAGATTTGCGTATCCCCTGCACGCATTTTCTCCTGAAATCGATTGTATAAAGTAGCTCTAACATTCAAATCAATACCAATATTAGCGAATTGTTTACGCATCCAGTCAAATAAAGCTTTATCTTCTGGGCCCCCGGTAGTTGTCACATCATAATAAAGAATTAATGGCTTGCCCGTAGCAGGATCAATACCGTCAGCATACCCTGCTTCAGTCAGCAATTTTTTGGCATCCTGCAGCGGCCGCCTTACTATGGCATTATTATTCCATTCATAAACATAAGGATTAATTCCTAATATACCTTCCTTATAACCAAAAATACCGGGGGGAATGGGACCTTGCGCCGCAACCCCACGACCATTATAAAAAATAGCAATACTCTCTTCATAATTTACGGCAATTGAAATTGCCTGTCTTAATTTACGCGCGCGCTCAGTACTTCCACCCACTACATTATCTAACATATTAAAACCTAGATAATAATTACTAGGTTCCAAAGTTTGGGTTAAATACACTTTTTTCTTTTGCATTTCTGGCGTCAATGTTACCTTGCCACTCTTATTAATATGAATTGCCTGATCAAAACTATCCGAGCCTATCTTGGAATTATCATAATAACCTTGCAAAAATTTATTCCAACGTGGAATTGATTCTTTTTCTAAAGTAAAAATCGCTTGGTCAATTAACGGAAGACGTTTACCAACATTGAGCAGATAACCTTTTTCTTTATCTTCTTTCGACCCGTTAACTGGAAAATATTCCTTATGAAAATTAGGATTTTTTTTCAAGTTGATGATGCGATTGGGATTATTTTGAGTAATCATGAATGGTCCTGTACCTAAAGGATACCAACTCAAGGAAAGGTTCTTATCACCCATTCCAGATTGTGCATAAAATACATCGGCTTCCCAAGGAATTGGTGAAAAAAAAGGCATGGCTAGCCAAAATAAAAACTGTGTATATTGCCCTTTCAAGGTAATCGCAAAAGTATAATCATCCACCTTGTGCAAACCGGTTAATGGATAATTACGCAAATCAATATAATGCTTAGTACTTGGCAGCGAGTTACCAAATTCTTTAAATCCAACAATATATTCGCTCATTAAACCATAAATTGACGAACTGAGTGCTGGATTAGCCAAGCGCTTTATTTGATAAATATAATCATCAACAATTAATTCACGGGTTCCAGTAAACTTAAAATCAGAGAGCTTATTTATGCCCTGATCTTTTAAATAATCTTCTGATAAATGGTGGTATAAATAGTGGCCTGTTTTATCCTTGGCAAGTGCGGGGTGCGGTTGGTAAAAAATGCCTTTGTTAATGTGTATTGTGTACACTGTATATGCCAGTAATGACTGACTATTATTCTCAATAGTATTACCCTGTGCATCCAGATATTTTATCTGTGGTAATTGCGTCGCAATTAATGGTTTTAATTGATAAGGCCTTAGAAAATAATCATATTCAAGTAAAGGTTCATAGATTTGTGCGATAAAAAGATATTCATTTAGAGAATATGACAAAGCTGGATCCAATGTTTTTGGTTGTTCGGTAAATGAGGAATAGTAACTATTTTTTTGCGAATCACCTTGTGGATACGGATTATTTAAAATCCAGATGTTGGCGTAAGTAAGGCTAGTGCTCATGAGCATTAACGCCAGGAGTACTCCTAATTGCGGTGCCATAAATGTCCTTATCTAACCTGAGTATTAAATCTACCGCCATTAGGTTAACATTAGCATGGATAAAAATATTTTATCCAGTCTCTATCTTGATCTGTTCAAACAGGGATGTATTTCTGAGTACTAAAGCTCTTAAGCAAAAAAATAAACTACCTGAAGATCTACAGCTCGTTTTGCTCTTATTAGTTGAAGACTTAAAAAATAAGAGTGGTAATCCAGGTATTCATTGGCCTAATTACAAAAATTTAAGGGATTGAAAGGCCAGAAAAAAAGTGATGATTGGCGTCACTGCCATCTTCAGAAAGGAAATCCCACCTATGTATGTTGTTGGAAAGTGTTTGAGGATACTCAAATGATAGAAGATCTTTCTGCATTTAAGAGATTCTATTTAAAAAAATAGATATAGATGATGTATCTTTTATTAAAGAACTTCAAAATGAGTTTGAACATTTATTGCTTCACATAAGCATTGAGACAATTCATGTTGATGAAGCCTTTTAAAGATTTAACAGAACGTTATGGTAAGGCCGGTGCTTTATTGAAAGGAATTCGTATTCGAGAGGGATTGAATCAAACTGAGTTTGCCAAATTAATCGGCACAACCCAAGCAAACTTATCCTCCATGGAGAAGGGAACACGTCCAATTGGAAAAAACAAAGCTAAAATTATTGCTGAAAAATTTGGTGTTGATTATCAGTATTTCCTATAAAATTTTCCCTGGTTTCATTACTCTCATGCTTTTTCAGGAATTTAATCAGCCCTGTATTACCCGTTAAGCAAGGAAATCACTTGCTTCTTGTTTTTTGTTTTAAGAGGTCCTAATCGCATAAAATTTTTATCCAGGAGATCCTAAATCACTACTCCTTAGCCCGTTTTTAGAGCTGAAATAAGAGTAAAAGCTCAATAGTTAACGTCAGTTATGGATAAGCTGAGGCTTCATCTGTTCCAGTTTGTTTATTTTTATCTGTGGTTTTCGTGGCTTAAGAGAATAAGCGGTTAATCCTCCTATGAGATTCACAAGAAAATTCATAGGACTACGATGTCTGGAGTGCTCAATATGACAAATGGATTTAAGTTGGTCGATAACGGTTTCAATGATACTTCGTTGATATAAGAAGAATTTT
>NZ_JBAQZB010000065.1:0-8853 GCF_049790535.1 Legionella sp. | reverse complement strand
TCTTATGACCCCACTTACGCTTATGAATTGGCAGTAATTATTCAAAACGGTTTACATCGTATGTATGAAAAAATGGAAAATGTTTTTTATTATATTACGGTAATGAATGAAAATTATGTGCAACCGGATATGCCAGCAGGTGTGGAACAAGGGATTATTAAGGGAATGTATCTATTAAAAGAAAGCAAGAAAAAATCAAAAAAACAGGTACAATTGCTTGGATGTGGAACCATTCTGCGTGAAGTAATCAAAGCGGCACAAATGTTGGAAGATGATTATTCCATTACTTCAAATATTTGGAGTGTTACGAGCTTTAATGAACTAAGACGCGAGGGATTAGCAGTAGAGCGCTATAATGCAATGCATCCAGATAAAAAACCACAGGAAAGTTATGTAAGTATGCTATTAAAAGGAAGACAAGGTCCAGTAATTGCGGCAACCGATTATATGCGTCTTTTTGCCGATCAAATTCGTCCTTATGTACCTAGTCAGTACATAACTCTGGGTACTGATGGTTATGGAAGAAGTGATATACGTGAACGTTTACGTCATTTCTTTGAAGTGGATGCAAAGTATATTGTTTTGGCTGCGTTAAATGCTTTAGTTGCTGAAGGAAGTATTGATAAATCTAAAGTTGTTGACGCTATGAAGCGTTATAATATTAATTCAGACAAGTTAGATCCAATAGCTCATTAATGGCTTTGCTTTCAACCAGGCTACATTAGAGGACAAATATGGCAAATGAAATTGAGGTTAAGATTCCTGATATTGGTGGTTCTACTCAGGTTGATGTGATTGAAATTCTGGTTAAAGTGGGCGATCGACTCGTTATTGACACGCCACTTGTTACTTTAGAATCAGATAAAGCAAGTATGGAAATTCCTTCTCCAATAGAAGGAACAGTCACTAAGATGAATCTTAAAGTCGGTGATAAAGTATCAAAAGGAGATGTTATTCTTTTTGTTGCGCCAGATAAAGAAATAAAGAAACCGCAAAAAGAAGAAAAGCCACAAGAGGAAAAAACTATAGAAAAAGAAAAGCCTCTTGCATCGCAAACAGAGCGCTATTCTGAAACACCACTAATTAAAGAGAATTCTGCTTTAGCATTAAAAATTGATAATGAACTTTCTTCACCACTTACTGCTGCAGCAGGTCCGGGAGTCAGAAGGATGGCGAGGGAGTTCGGTATTAATTTGGCAGAGGTTAAAGGCAGCGGACGTAAATCACGTATTATTCAAAAAGACTTGCAGGCTTACGTAAAAGCTCGTTTAAGTGAGTTACCTACAGTATCCAGCTCTTTTGGTATTACTCAAGCTTCTGTTATTGATTTTTCCCAATTTGGTGAGATTGAGACAAGACCGTTAAATAAAATTAAGAAACTTACTGGGCTAAATGTTCATCGTTCTTGGATTAGTATTCCACATGTAACTCAATTTGATTCAGCAGATATTACTGAGATCGAAGCGTTTAGGAAAGCTGAAGTGGAACAGGCTAAAGAGAAGGGGTATAAATTAACTCTGTTAGCTTTTGTTTGTGCTGTAGTGAGTAAAGCCTTACATACGTTCCCGCAATTTAATGCTTCTTTAGATAGTACAGGTTCTAATTTAATCTACAAAAAATATTGCAATATTGGAATCGCAGTGGAAACACCAAATGGTCTAGTTGTTCCTGTTATCAAGAATGTAGATAAATTAAACGTTGCAGAAATTGCAATCGAAATGACCCGTTTAAGCTCCAAAGCACGCGATAAGGGATTGATGCCAGCCGATATGTCGGGGGGCTGTTTTACTCTATCGAGTCTGGGTGGAATTGGTGGTACTTCGTTTACTCCAATTGTGAATAGTCCAGAGGTTGCTATTCTTGGGTTGTCTCGTTCAGAAATAAAACCTGTTTATGCTCAGGAAACATTTCATCCTAGATTAATGTTGCCTCTGTCTTTATCTTATGATCATCGGGTTATTGATGGAGCAGAAGCAGCACGGTTTACGCGTTTTATTTGTGAATGTTTGAGTGATATAAGACGTATTTTAATTTAAATGTATTAATAAATAAGATAAAGAGGCTTGCAATGGCTAATAAAATAAAGACTGATGTTATTGTATTGGGAAGTGGACCTGGTGGATACAGCGCAGCATTTAGAGCAGCAGATTTAGGTAAAAATGTTGTGCTGGTAGAGCGCTATGATTCATTAGGTGGTGTTTGCTTAAATGTGGGTTGCATCCCTTCCAAAGCTTTATTACACATTGCCGAGGTAATTGAAGAAGCTCACGAAATGACAGATCGAGGTGTGAGTTTTGGTAAACCAAAATTAGATAATAAAAAAATTATTGCTTGGAAAAACTCTGTGGTTTCCAAATTAACCGATGGTTTAAATGCTTTGGCAAAGCAGCGTAAAGTAAACGTTGTTACGGGTGTAGGGAAATTTTCTGGTACACATCAAATTACTGTGGATAGTGATGAAGGACCTGTTGAAATTGAGTTTGAAAATGCAATAATCGCCGTAGGTTCAGAATCCATTGATTTACCTTTTATACCCGAGGACAAGCGTATATTCAGTTCTACTGGTGCCTTAGAACTTTCTGACATTCAAGGAAGTTTATTGGTTCTAGGTGGTGGAATTATTGGTCTAGAAATGGCTACTGTTTATTCTGCTTTCGGAGTTGATGTGACTGTAGTTGAGTTTATGGATCAACTGATTCCTGGCGCTGACAGTGATTTAGTGAATGTGTTGCAAAAACGTATGGTCAAAAAAGGTATAAAATTTTTATTAAAAACTAAAGTTACTGCTGTAGAAGCTAAAAAAGACGGTATTTATGTTTCCATGGAAGGCGAACATAAAACCAATAAGCCATTATGTTTCCAGCAAGTTCTTGTTGCTGTGGGTAGAAAACCTAATGGGGGTAGGATTAATGCTGAAAAAGCAGGTGTGAGTATAGATGAGCATGGTTTTATTAAAGTTGATAATCAACAAAGGACCAATGTTCCTCATATTTTTGCTATTGGTGATGTGGTTGGCCAACCAATGCTGGCTCATAAAGCAATTCCTGAAGGGAAGGTAGCAGCAGAAGTAATTGCAGGAAAAAAACATTATTTTGATCCTAAGTGTATTGCGAGTGTTGCTTATACTGATCCAAAACTTGCATGGGCTGGTTTAACCGAAAAAGAAGCTAAAGAGAAAAATATTCCTTATGAAAAAGCGATTTTTCCTTGGGTGGCTAGTGGTCGCGCATTAAGTATGGGTCGTGAAGAAGGGATGACTAAATTATTATTTTGTCCTGATACTAATCGTATACTAGGCGCAGGAATTGTAGGAGTGAATGCAGGGGACTTAATTAGTGAAACAGCATTAGCAATTGAGATGTGCTGTGATGTTGAAGATATTGCATTAACGATTCGTCCGCACCCAACTTTGTCAGAAACAATTACTCAAGCAGCAGAAGCTTTTGAAGGAACAATTACCGACCTTTATCTGCCTAAAAAGAAAAAGGAAAAATAGCCCTACAAACGTACTCAAGCAAAAGAGGTAAAAAATGTAATTTAGGAGCAACAAATGACATGGCAAATTCGTCATATGAACAAATCCGATGTAGATAATGTCTATGCCATTGAGACAAGTGTTCATGTTGCTCCTTGGGCTAAAAATATATTAAAAAATTGTATTCTTGTAGGCTATAATTGTCTTGTTATTGAAATAAAAATAGATAATCGGTGGGTGTTGGGCGGATACATGATCTGTAGACATAAAAACGATTGCTGTCATATTCTAAATTTTTGTATTGCTAAACTCTTCCAGTCTCAAGGATATGGGCGTAAATTTTTACAGTATTTGCTTGATGATTTAATACAGTGTAAAGAAATTCAGTCAGTTATTTTAGAAGTCAGGCCAAGTAATAGCATTGCTTTGCATCTTTACGAAAGGCTTGGCTTTAATCAGGAAGAAATTAAACAAGAATATTATAAAGAGAATGATCAAATTGAAGATGCAATTTTACTCAAAAAAAATCTTCGTACTTAAATAATTCCATCAAGTTTAAAACTAAAAACCCCTTATAGAACATTTGACATCCTCCTTAGGTAAGGCTAAGTTAAAATCTATATAGTTACCTTTTTTCTGTGATTAAAGGCCATATCAATGATAGAGATCGTAATTCAAGCGCAACCTGATGATGAAACATGTGGTCCAACTAGTTTACATGCTATTTATAAATATTATGGTCTGAATATATCTTTAAATGAAATTGTTCAAAAGATAGAACGCTCTCTTTCTGGTGGTACATTAAGTCCTATGTTAGGAACCCATGCGTTACAACAAGGATTTAAAACAAAAATATACATTTACAATTTAAACTTATTCGATCCTTCATGGTTTGAAAATATTCAAGGTGATAACCAGTTTTTAATTGAAAAACTGAAAACTCAAATGGAGTTTAAAAAAGATCTATACATTGTTAAAGAAACTATCGCTTATTTAGACTATTTAAAGCAAGGGGGAACAATTTGTTTTCAATCCCTTAATGTTGCATTATTAAAAAAATATTTTATGAAAGGAATCCCTATTTTAACAGCTTTGAGTGCCACGTACCTTTATCGAAGTGCACGAGAATATTTTACACCTGAGGGTAAATCTGTTTACGATGATATTCGTGGCACCCCTTGCGGACATTTTGTTGTACTATGTGGTTATGATGAAAAAAAAAGACTGGTAGTGGTGGCTGATCCACACCCAACCAATCCATTATTTAATCATAACTACTATAAAGTAAGTGTAAATCGTCTGATTAATTCGATTATGCTGGGAGTGTTAACTTACGATGCAAATTTACTCATAATTGAACCTAAAGAGAGATAAATGCAAACAATTATAATTACGGACGATCCTGACAGTTGGGAATTTCTCAGTGACTTTGCCCCGATTGTTTCCAGCTCAACCTACCTAAGTGCCGAAGAATATCATCAAAATAAATCCTTCCGAGTGATTAATCTTTGCAAGTCTTATAATTATCAAACGATAGGTTATTACGTATCTCTTTTGGCGCAGGCACGTGATCACAAGGCACTCCCTTCAGTTCATGGGATTCAAGATGTCTTAAATGTAGGACTATCAAAGTTAATTTCTCAGGATATCCATGAAGAGATTCAGCATAGTTTACATGACATTAAAACGGATCAGTTTGTTTTAAGTTTATATTTTGGTCAAAATGTAGCTAAACGATATGCCACATTAGCTAAGCAACTACACAGTTTATTCCCTATTCCATTAATTCGTTTTACTTTGGAACAGAAGAGAGAATGGCGTATTAAACGAATGGTCCCTTTGTCTGTTACTGATTTACCTCCGCAACATCTGGAATTTATGCAGCAAGCAGCTAAAGATTATCTCTCCAAAAAAAGAGTTCACCAATGGCGTAAAAAACAACGATTCCATGATTTAGCCATTCTGGTAGATCCTATTGAATCTAATGCACCGTCTAATAAAAAAGCATTGGATTTTTTTGTTTCTTCGGGAGAGGAAATGGGATTAAATATTGATATTATTGATAAAAATGAGGGCAAAGCGATTGCTGAGTATGATGCATTATTTATTCGAACTACCACCGCAGTAAATCATTATACGTACCGAATAGCACGTCGAGCAGCTCAAGAAAATTTAGTGGTCATTGATGATCCTCTATCCATCATTAAATGCACTAATAAAGTTTATCTGGCTGAACTTTTAGCTACTCATCAAATAGTGACTCCGCACACTGTATTCCTTAATAAAAACGATAAACAATTACCTGCAATAGATTTTCCTTGTGTTTTAAAAAAACCAGATAGTGCTTTTTCGCTTGGCGTAGTTAAAATTGAGGATGAAAATTCACTTCAAAAATCATTAAATGATTTTTTTAAAACTTCAGACTTAGTTCTAGCACAACATTTCATCCCTACAGAATTTGATTGGCGTATCGGAATTCTTGATAATAAACCTCTTTTTGCATGTCGTTATTTTATGGCCAAAGATCATTGGCAAATTTACGATTGGCATGACGTAAAAGAAAAGAAAGAGGGGAGGTGTGAAACAATTCCTATTAATGATGTGCCAGAAGCCATTATTAAAATTGCTTTAAAATGCTCCAAATTGATTGGTGATGGATTATATGGAGTAGATATTAAAAGCAAAGGAGATATTCATTATGTTATTGAGGTCAACGACAATCCTAACATTGATCATGGTACCGAGGATAAGATTTTAGGAGATAATTTATATCAACAAATTATGAGTCTCTTTTTACAACGTATCCGTAGGAAACATGGTTATGTCTAATTTTTCTATTTTTTCTGTGCTGGGTATAGAAATAGAATACATGTTAGTGGATAAAGAACATTTTAATATCCAGCCCAAAAGTGATCTCATTCTTAATGCATTAGCTGGGCACTATGTAAATGAAATCGCATTAGGAGATATTGCTATTAGCAATGAATTGGTAATGCATGTACTTGAATTTAAAAATAACGGACCTAAACCACCTTCCGTGCCAATAGCAGAACAATTTCAAAAAACTATTTTAGAAATTCAGCCTCTCTTGTTAGAGCAAAATCTAATTTTGATGCCCTCAGGGGCGCATCCTTGGATGGATCCTAATATAGAAACTGTCCGTTGGCCGTATGAGAATAATGATATATACCAGCAATACGATATTATTTTTGAGTGTAAAGGGCATGGTTGGTCCAATTTACAAAGCATGCATGTTAATTTACCTTACTCTAATGATGAAGAATTTTGTCAGTTACATAACCTTATCAGGTTAATATTGCCTCTTCTACCTGCTCTTGCAGCTAGTAGTCCAATCCTTGATGGGAAACCTACAGGCTTATTAGATTCACGTTTACATTTTTACAGTCAAAATCAACAACGCATTCCTTCTATAAGTGGTGATATTATTCCCGAATTTATACGAACGGAAGAGGAATACCAACAAAAAATCCTCATTCCGATGTATGAAGATATTAAACCTTATGATCCGCACAGTGTGTTACAGCACCCCTGGTTAAACTCACGGGCATGCATTCCCAAATTTGATCATAAAGCGATTGAAATTCGTACCTTAGATAGTCAAGAATGCGTTACTGCAGATATTGCTATTGCTAAAGTAATCTGTGCTATTTTAAAAAATTGGTATAATTCCTCTCAATATTATTTAGAAATGCCTTGTGAAACAAAACGACTAAAAAGTCTTTTTGATCGATCCATCAGGAGTGGACTAAGTACTCAAGTCGAAGATTCTGAATTATTTGTACAATGGCAAGTACCTAAACGTTTTAGGACTCTTCGCGAAATCTGGTCATATCTCATTGAAAAAAACAGTTTTGCGTTAGAACGCTCAGAACAACTTGCTTTGGAACAGATACTAGTCCAAGGCAATTTAAGTGAACGTATACTCCGAGCTGTTGGACCAGCGTGTAATTTGGATACTTTAAAAAATGTTTACTCTCAACTTACTTCGTGCTTACTTTCAAATCAGCAATTCCAATCATGAAAAAAAAATTAGCTTTGATAGTTAGTTGTGAGCATGCAGTTAATCTCATTCCTCCAACCTATCTATCTTTGTTTATACCCTTTAAAAATCTTCTGGAATCTCATCGCGGAATTGATTTTGGTGCTTTGGAAGTCGCGATATATTTTAAAGAAGTATTTTCATGTGATCTAATTCTAGCTCCTACCTCAAGATTATTGATTGATTATAATCGCAGTTTAACTAACCGTTGTTTTTCTGAAATTACTAAAAAATTAGCTGTGCAAAAAAAACAGGAAATTATTACTCATTATTATTTACCCTATCGGCAAAAGGTTATCGATCAGATTGAAAAACACCTAGCACATGGATCACAAGTACTACATTGTTCCATCCATAGTTTTACCCCAGTACTCAATAAAATAGTAAGAACTGCTGAAATTGGTTTCCTTTATGATCCCAACAGACCCTTAGAAAAAAAACTTGCCAAAGAATGGCAGTTGGAATTAAAAAAACAAACACCAAAACATAGAATAAGAGTGAATTACCCTTATAAAGGTATAAATGATGGCTTTACCACTAGTTTGCGTAAAAAATACGCTCCAGAAGAGTATCTAGGTATTGAAATTGAATTCAATCAGGCATTAACTCGGAATGAACGTTCATTGACCCATTTAAAACATAGTTTATCGATGAGTTTATTGAATTTAATTGCGTTGTGTGTAGATTATTAAATAAATATTTTGGTTAAAAAATACATGAATTTCTCTTAAAATCAGCTAATTATTTATTATTTTTTACTTCTTAATATTTTTATGCTTATAATTTAGGCATATAGTGTGAATTGAAGGGGTGGAAAATGAGCAAATGGGATCGTATTTATAGTAATTCAATCAATATAAGTCGAGCAAATACTGGAAGCGCGAATCTAGAGGCGGATTGGCATAGAGAATCTAATCAAGAGAGAATGACTATCAATGGAGTAGCAATTGGTTATTATGCTAAACAATATAATCAATTTGCAAGTCTCAATGATGTTGAATTATTTTTTGAAGATATACTTTTAAAAGATATGAAGCCTCTCGAGCATGAGAAAAAGGAAAAGATTATTGCCTTTTTAAAAGGCAGATTTCATCAAGGTGGTTTTATGTATCCTGTATCAAGCCCTCTTGCGGTAGGAATGAAAGAATATTCTAAGGCAGACAAAAAAGAAATACCATTTGCAACAGTAGGTGAGATGGATATCACAATTAATATTGTAACAACTAAGAATGGGTTTAAGATCCAGGAATTTGCTAATATTAAAAATATTGTTGTTTTGAGCCAAGATTTTTGCAAAGAATATGGCATTGATATGGGT
>NZ_JBAQZB010000064.1:0-50039 GCF_049790535.1 Legionella sp. | reverse complement strand
GGGAAGAATTACGTAATGGATTATCGCCTCAAGCCGCAATTTATGCTGGTTATGAACGTGCATTCTCTACCATTCTCGATGCGAACGTTACTACGTTAATTGTGGCAATCATTCTTTTTGCAGTGGGCACAGGACCTGTGCGTGGATTTGCGGTAACTTTGTCTTTGGGGTTATTAACTTCTATGTTAACGGGTATTACTTATACTCGTGCTCTTGTAAATTGGTATTATGGTGGCCGTACTGTAAAAAAATTATCTATTGGTATTTAAGACGAGGCTCAGATGGAATTTTTTAATCCAAATTCAAAAGTGGACTTTATGGGGGCTCGTCGTTGGACAGCCTTATTCTCCATGTTAATTTTTGTCGTTTCGATTGGTGCTCTTCTTATACATGGACTGAAATGGGGGCTTGATTTTACCGGTGGTACACAAGTTGAAGTGTCTTACCCGCAAGCTGCTGATTTAGCCGCGATTAGGGAAAGCCTCAGTAATGCTGGTTTTAAAGAAGCTCAGGTAGTGAGCTATGGTACTTCTAAAGATGTATTAGTCAGTATTGCACCGAGACAAAATACGGATCAAACTCATGTGATTGATCAAGTCATGAATGCTTTGCCGGGTGCGGTGAAACAACGTGTTGACTTTGTGGGACCGCAAGTAGGTAAAGAACTAGCGACAAAAGGGGCTTTAGCAGTTCTCGTTTCCTTACTAGCAACAATGATTTATATCGCCATGCGCTTTGAATACAGGCTAGCCGTAAGTTCTGCTGTAGCACTAATTCATGACCCTATATTAATTTTAGGCATTTTTGCTATTTTTGGTATTGAGTTTGATTTAAAGGCATTGGCAGGTTTGTTAGCGGTTATCGGTTATTCATTGAACGATACGATTGTGGTCTTTGATAGAGTTCGTGAGAATTTTATTAAAATTCGTCGTGGTACACCTGTAGAAATAATGAATATTTCCATCAACCAGACATTGTCTAGAACAATTATGACGTCATTGCTGACTCTATTTGTGGTGGTTGCCCTTTTCATTTATGGTGGTGAAGCTATTTATGGTTTTTCTTTAGCATTGATTATTGGAATAGTTATTGGTACTTATTCTTCAATCTATGTAGCGGGAGCTTTAGCTGTGGCTATGGGACTGAATAAAAACGATTTTATGCCAAGCCAACGTAAAGAGTTGGATAACCGTCCTTAATAAGTGATCGTTTTGTGTAATAATAAAATTTATTTCGAGGTACCTAAAGTTATTTCTTAAAAACTGGAGAATGTAATGGTTTTTTTAGAAAATTGTACCAATCATTTCATTCTCATAAGTTTGAACACTATGAGCAGCTGTCTCAAGAACTAAAGAAGGAAATAGCGAAGAATTTATCGTCAAAAGATGTAAGGGCTTTACAACGAAGTTCAAAAGACAATTACCAATTATTTCAGCCCATTCTCGATGTCCGAAAACTGCTACGCCATTTAGTTCGTGGCGAGCAGGAAGCCGCCAAAGCCCTGTTAGAAGAAAATACCTATTTGCTATGCAAAAAAGACCGTGTTACTGATTACTCAGGCCGCACTTTTTAGATCTGAGTCCTTTTCAACGTGCTCTATGGGCCTTAGATAAATACATGTGGGCCATGATGCTCGATTGTTTACCTAAAAATGAATAAAGCAAACGGATAAGAAAAAACTTATATTGGATACACATATTGGTTTTATTTAGCAATTAATACTCTGAGATGATGCTTTTTTTCAGGAGTGTGATACTTTAAAATGTAACCTGGAAAAGCAGTTGAATCTATGATGATGCTGCGTGTGTAAAAAAGGTGATTGAATTGACAGATGAGATGATAAAGGTAAGTTTCATGCAGCGGCTTAAACATTTGTTTATGCTTCTTCGTGTACCTCATTGGGCTAAAGCAGTTTTTGTACTGTTAGGATTTTGTTATTCACCGGTCCCAGGATATTTTGTGCCTGCATTATTGGCATCTCTTGCATTTTGTTTAATTTCCAGCGCAGTGTATATTTATAACGATATCGAAGACAAAACCGAAGACAGTTTGCACCCACATAAACAATATAGACCTTTAGCGAGTGAAAAAATTTCTATAGCTGAAGCGATATGTATATTGTTTTTATTGTTGATTATGGGTCTCATTTTAAGTTGGTTTATTTCAAAAAAATTAACACTGATACTCTGCACTTATTTGATTGTTAATATAGCATACAACCATGTTTTAAAACTCATTCCTATTTGTGATGTCGTGTGTATTGCTCTGGGGTTTATGTTACGAATTTTAGCAGGAACAGTAGGTATTGGATTGCCTATTTCAACTTGGCTTACTTTAGCCGCGACTTTATTGAGCTTATTTATTGCTTTAAACAAGCGCAGATTGGAGATGCGATTAGGATTAAAACATTCAACACGCCAGGTTCTTAGAAAATATCATCCTGCACTATTGCGTGCGTTGATTATTGGTATTGGAATTGCCACGTTTGTTACCTACATTCTGTATATAATTTATGCTCGCAATGAATCCTTTTATTTTATGCTGACCGTTCCTTTTGCAGCCATTGCCTTGTGGCGCTTTGGATGGCTTGTAACTCAGGATATTGATAATGATGATCCGGTTATTGTTTTTTTAAGTGATCGCTTGTCGCGAATCAATCTTTGGTGTTTTGTTGTTTTAACCTTTATGGCTTTAACACAGTGAAACTTAAATTACGATGGTATGACTGTTTTTTTATTTTTCTTTTTATTTATTTATTTGTTTTACAAATATTGGCGATTTGGCCATTTACAATTGATGATATGTATATTTCCTTACGGTATGCCAAAAATTGGGCCAGTGGCAATGGTCTGCTCTGGAATGTACATGCTCCTTCCGTAGAAGGATACTCCAATTTTAGTTTTGTTGTTTTAGGCATGTTAATTTTATTATTCAATGGTAATCCGGTAATTTTTTTAAAAATCGTAGGGGTGTTCGGCTTATTTTTTACCTGTTGTTTTATTTATTTGATTACCCGTTTTTGGTTTCCCCAAAGAAAATCTCTTCTCCCTTGTCTGGCTCTCTTGTTTTATAAAGGACAAATTATTTGGACCGCTAGTGGATTAGAAACAGCGGTATATGAGGCGCTAATTAGTGGTTCGGTGTATTTTTGTTTACGTGGGATGGGCTATCAATTATTTCCGCATAATCGTGGAAAACCGAAACCTAGTTCATTTATTTTGACTGGATTATTGCTGGCATTGGCTGGGATGACACGCCCTGAAGCACCAGTCTTAATGCTCCTATTATTGATTCTTATCTATTTTGACAGACCTAAAACGGAATTAAGTTATTATTGGAATGGTGTTTTTCTTTCTTGCCTGATGTTAATGATTTTTTATATACCATATTTTGTCTGGCGTTTCTTTTATTTTGGTTATTTATTTCCTAATTCAGTGTATTGTAAGGGGATTGCTCAAGTCTTTACCTTTTCTTTGGATCGTGCTTATCTTAAATTGATATGGCCTTTCGCGCTTCTTGCTTTACCAGCTTGTCTGAAAGCTCAGGATAAACGTCACTATTTTTTATGGTTACCTAGCCTTGTCTATTTATTGATGCTTGCAGATTCTGATCCAGTAGTTGCTTTTGATAATCGACTTTTTTTGCCGGCCTTTATTTTACTTCTTCCTCTGGTACTTCAGGGCATAGATACCATCGTATTTTGGTTTTTGCAAAATAGAAGTATTGGAGAATTCTTTTTTTATTTTTTCTTTTTCTGGACGGTTTTTTTCTTTATTCCAGGAATGACTTTAGCAGATTATCGTTATTTCAGTGAAAATCCAGTTAAGGGTGAGGAATTGCGTGGAAAAGTACTGAGTTGGTTAAAAACTTATACTGCGCCTGGAGATGTTATTGTATTAGCTGATAGCGGAATGATACCTTATCACAGCGATTTAAACTTTATTGATTCATATTGTCTGAATAATGTGTCTATGGCACATTACAATGCAAAGCAACGTTATCAACAATTTTGTCAGGAACTCTTGTATGAAAAACCAGCTGTAATTATTTTAACTTCTTTAATCAAGGGGAAACGGATCCACTATACACCTGCAGATAAGTGTTTGAAAAAAATGCTTGATAAACAGAAGGATTATAAATTCCAACACGCTTTTGTGGGTAACGCTTCTGATTCAACATATCGTTATGAATTATATATTCGAATGTTGAATGATTAACATAAATGTTAAATAAATTATCATACTTGAATTTAACTAATGATTCTTAGTGTTATAAAGACTGACATGGTATATTATCTTAATAGATAAATTGAACGTCTTATATTTACGATGCAGAAACTAACATTATTTATGAGAAAATTCTTCTTAAAATTACCTGTGCTTTTGTACGATGTTACTGTGATTTCTATAGCATGGTATGCTGCGTATTGGTTGCGTTATAACATGCAACCATTTCCTAAAATGTTAACCTCTACTCCTTCCTTTATGGCATTATCTTTATTAATTGCTATTCAGACAGTATGTTATTATTATTTTAAAACGTATCGGGGATTGTGGCGTTTTTCTTCCTTAAACGATGTATTGCGTATTATAAAAGCTTCTCTTAGCGCTATGATGCTAGTTATTCCTGTTTTTTATTTATCCTCCATACTTCATCATTTACCACGAAGTATTCTTCCATTGTATTGCATGATTTTAACTATCTTTCTGTGTTCAGGACGCTTAATGGTGCGTATTTATTGGGATCGGCGTGCACGAGGTTATGAGACAAAAGAAATTAAGCGAGTGCTTATTGTTGGGGCAGGTTTGGCAGGAGAGGGATTAGTTCGTGATTTAAAGCGTAGTAATTATTATCAACCCGTGGGTTTTGTCGATGATAATAAGAGTAAACGTGGTTTGGACGTGCACGGAGTCCCTGTTCTAGGTACTATCGATCAAATTTCCGAACGTGTCCGCGAATATTCAATTGATTTAATTTTCATTGCAATTCCATCAGCACGTTCTGCTGCCATGCGGCGGATAGTAACTTATTGTGAGAAAAGTAACGTTCTTTTTAGAACCTTACCTAGCCTTTCCGCCTTAGCCTCTGGGCAGGTTGAAGTAAATGCCTTAAGACCCGTAAATATAGAAGATTTATTGGGGCGAGATGAAGTTAATTTGCAATGGGATAAATTAACTGCAGGTATTGCTGGTAAACGTGTATTAGTTACCGGAGGCGGTGGTTCTATTGGCTCAGAATTATGTCGACAAATTATGGCAATTAGACCTGCCAGTTTAGCTATCGTAGAAAATAGTGAATTTAATTTGTATCAAATTGATCAGGAGTTGAGTGAAAAATTCCCTGATATTCCAATGCAGCTTAATCTGGTCAGCATCACTGATAAAGTTGCTATCAGCCGTTTATTCGCTGATTTTTCACCGGAAATTGTTTTTCATGCTGCAGCTTATAAACATGTTCCTTTACTGCAGGATCAAGTGCGGGTCGCGGTATTAAATAATGTACTTGGTACACAGGTTATAGCAAAAGCTAGTGTGGCTTCCGGGGTAGAAAAATTCATTTTAATTTCCTCTGATAAAGCAGTGAACCCCACTAATATCATGGGCACCACCAAACGAGTTGCTGAAATTTATTGCCAAAATTTAGATCGTCGTGTGAAAACACAATTTATTACGGTTCGTTTTGGAAATGTTTTGGGTTCAGCAGGTAGTGTTGTCCCTTTATTTCAAAAACAATTAAAAAGCGGTGGGCCGATCACAGTAACACATCCTGAAATGCAGCGTTTTTTTATGACGATTCCTGAAGCATGTCAGTTAATTTTACAAGCGATGGTGAATGGTTCGGGTGGTGAAATTTTTGTCTTAGATATGGGTGAACCCGTTAAAATTAATTATTTAGCAGAACAAATGATTCGTTTGGCAGGGAAAGAGCCAGGCAAAGACATTCTGATTGAATATACTGGGTTACGCCCTGGAGAAAAACTATTTGAGGAATTATTCTATGAGTCGGAACAATTAGAATCAACAGAGCACAAAAAGCTTTTTAAAGCTAAATTTCGTGAATTGAATTGGGATGACTTATCGCAAACCATGTACTTACTAAATACAGCTTGTACTGAGTATCAGAATGGAGAGTTATTTATTTTATTAAAAAGTTTGGTACCTGAATTACGCTCCACCACTTTATCACTTGCTTAATTGAAACACTTAAAAAGATGTCTTAGACTCCTGCCGTTTTATTAAAGTACTCATCAATTTTTCAATATTAGTAACATACGGATGTTCTTGTAATAAAAGCGCTTGGGTCCGCTCTTCACAATAGCCTTTAACTTCTTTATCCGGAAAAATATAAAACTTTTTTTGTTCCACATCATGCACGATGTTTTTTGCTGTGTCTAAGGCGGGTCGTGAGTGTGATAAAAGTGCTTGTAATGCGCGGTGAAATGATGAATTTCCTTCTGCATTGTTTGATAATAACCCAGTATCCGTAAATGACGGAAACGCAATGGAAACACCTACGGGTTTGTTTAAACGGGTTAAATCGAAATATAATGATTCTGATAACGCAAGCACTGCATGCTTGGATATGGAATAGGAGGCAGTTTGTGAGCTGGCACATAATGCATATAAACTGGCTATATTGATAATATGTGACTTTAAATTTTGCTCAAATAAAAGAGGCATAAAGGATTGAATAATGTGAATCATGCCATGCAAATTCACATTCATTACATGTTTTACATCTTCAGGATCTAACTCCCAGATAGGATCTAATGGACCAATAATTCCTGCATTATTATAGATCCAATCCACCCGTCCTAATTTGTTTTTTGTTTGTTGTGCTAGTTGAGCTACTTCATTTTTATTGGCGACATCACAGCAAATTGCTAAAACATTTTCTGGAAATTCAGTGTTTAACTGCTCAATTTCCTGATTTAGCTTGGTTTTATCTTTATCAACCATGACTACAGTGTTACCGCGTTGTAAATGAACTTGGCTTAACGCCAGCCCAATCCCATTTGCAGCTCCGGTTATTACCGCTACTTTCATTTGATTTTTATCTCCAGAATTAAATTGAGCCTAGAAAACTTTTAGAATGTGCTGCTTCGGTTGCTACTTGTGACAACAATTTCTACAAAGAGGCGATTACATTTTCCAAGATTATTATACTTTATATCGAACTTAATTTTGCTATAATTTATGTGGCTTGTACAAAAATAGGAGGTTATTTTGAAAAATGACAATGAAATGCCATCTCCAAACGAGTTTCCTGAAATCCCTAATGAGTATCCATCTAATCCAAAGCCATACGAACCTGATTATCCTGTTACTCCAGAGCCTGAGCCGGTTGATGTACCGGAACCTGATTTAGAATAAATATTCTCTGCGAATGATTTATCATCAATAAATTTTTTAACAACTGTTCGGAAATGAGTGTAGAAGAAATTGATTTGAAGTCGGTAGTTTGAGTGGCCAGAATCGGGTTTATTAAGCTAATCCCTAAAATAAAACTTAAATACCCTTGCTTAAAATGAGACTGTTTAATAATTAAATTCCTTTTAAAGGATAAAACAATAATATTAGTGTGATGATTTTGCAATATTTTAACGGTAATTTAATAAATTAAAAGTTTCTTATACCGAGCTGAGATTATCTTAAAAAATTTGCTAATAATTGATGGCCATATTGCGTCAAAATGGCTTCTGGATGAAATTGGAGACCAAAAACCGGGTAGTGACGATGTGAAATTGCCATAATTGTATCTCCTACCCAGGCATCTATGGAAAAACACTCAGGTAGACTGGATTTTTCAACTGCGAGGGAATGGTAACGAGTTGCCTGAAACTGATTGGGAATTTTTTGAAATATACGTTGCTGGTTGTGTTGAATCAGCGAGGTTTTGCCATGCATAATTTCTGGGGCTGAGATAATTTGACCCCCGAATGCTTGAGCTATGCATTGATGTCCAAGACAAATACCTAGGATGGGAATATCTTGATAAAATTCATTAATGACAGCTATGGAAATGCCGGCATCGTCTGGCGCTTTAGGTCCTGGGGAAATAACCAGATAGTCTGGGGCGAGTTTTTTAATTTGCGGTAGGCTGATTTGATCATGCGCATAAACAGCTACTTCCTGTTTTAAGCATTGAAAATATTGTACTAAGTTGTAAGTAAATGAATCGTAATTATCAATAATAAGTAGCATGTCCGGATCACACCATATTTTTTATGTAACCATCCAGCCTGATCTTTCTCCAAGAGTTAAGATCTTTCCCTGAACAGATACTTTTACAACGTAAAGTCTTCACCTAAATACACAGTTCTCACTTGCTGATTCGCAAGTATTACCTGAGGTGTTCCTTCACACAATATTTTTCCCTGGCTCACTATATATGCCCGCTCACAGATATCTAATGTCTCGCGGACATTGTGATCGGTGATTAAAACACCAATTCCTTTATTGCATAGATGCTGAATAATTTTTTTAATATCAATTACTGATATAGGGTCTACTCCAGCAAAGGGTTCATCTAAGAGAATAAATGAGGGTTCAATAGCCAACGCTCTAGCGATTTCAACTCGTCGTCGTTCACCCCCAGATAAGGCCATACCTAAGCTATTACTAATATGTGTGATATGAAATTCCTGCAATAATAAATCGAGCTTCTCTTGCCTACCCTGTTCATTTAAATCAGTACGAAGTTCCAAAATGGCCATAATATTTTCAGCAACAGTGAGCTTACGAAAAACAGAAGCTTCCTGAGGAAGATAGCTAATTCCTCTACGTGCACGTTGGTGCATAGCACTAAGTGTGATATTGTGTCCATCCAGAATAATCTGTCCTTCATCACAGGATTGCAAACCGACAATCATGTAAAAACAAGTGGTTTTACCGGCACCATTAGGCCCTAGTAAACCCACACATTCACTTTTTTTAATCTGAATGCTAATCCCATCCACTACTGTACGTGATTTAAAGGATTTTTTTAGATTTCGCGCTTCCAGACAACCTTTTTGCTTATCCTTTTCACTCCCAACAACAGGAGATGATGAATTGCTTGGATGAAATTTTTTACTAATGTTTGTCTCCGCAGGCTCGATTATGTCTAATAAACTCATATTTATTTCTTCTCAGGATGATAGATTATCGTTATTCTTTGTTTTCCATTACCTTGAGACAGTACGTGTTGCTTAATGGTGTCATAAATTATTTTAGCTGCGCTGAATGAATTATTACCTTGTTCTACGCGAGCATTACCAATTAATTCAATCACATGACGTACAGGATAATACTTTATGGTATCTGCATAAGCATGGACAATAGGCTTATTGGGTTCATTTAACGTCCAATAATGTGCTTGTTTGTCTTTGCTGCCATTGGCTATGGCCAAAACAAGTTGATTTTTTTCATCTCCTTGAGTAATTGCAGTATCTGCACGCAAATTCGTTGTACCTTGGATGAGTTCAAAATTTCCCGTATAGGCACCCTTATGTTCATGTTGCCTCAAATCTGCGGAGTCTGCCATCACCTGCATCACTTGTTCTTTATCCGTGGCTAGCGCATAGACTGAAGAATGGTATGTAAGAAAAAAAACAGTTAGGAGGAGGTAATTAACCATTTTGTGGAACATATCTTCCTCGAGCTTGATGGAGCAACTCCACTCTTTTTTCATCTAGATAAGCATTCATGCCCTGAGATTGGATGATATTGCCTGGTTGCTCATAGGTTACTAAAAGATCGGTACTTGCTTTTTTTTCTTTAGGAAAATAGGTAACTTCTTCTGTTTTTAATGTACTTTCATGCGTTTTGCTTCCTTGTTTTTGATGTACGATGACATTACCAGAAAAAAGGATTCGCTTACCGCCTTCAAAAGATTTGCCGCTGTTAGAGTGGATATCCCATGGTGGTTGTTCCTCCTGACTTACTAAAATATGTGGGTTTTGAAAAAGGTAAACGTCACCGTTTTGAATATGCTGCATGATTGGGGTGGTTAATAAATTAACTAATGTACCTTCAGTATTGAATTGGTGTACTTTTAAATTAGAAACTGTTGTTTCAACTGAGTTGTTTAAAGTCTCACGATCAAGACGTTTAATGAGCGATGAATGTGTGTAGTACCAACCTGAGCAGGCTAAGGTAATTAACATGAAAAAAAGCCAAATAATTTGCTTTGCGGCATTCATTGTTTTAGGTAGCCCATTACTGCCAAATCCATTTTATTCTGCGCGTAGAGAATAAGGTCACATAATTCTCTTACCGCCCCACGACCACCAGAACGTTCTGTTTGCCAGGTAGCAATTTCTTTGACCTGATGTACCGCATTTGCCACGGCAACACTTAATCCTACTTGCTGCATAATGGGTATGTCAGGTAAGTCATCTCCAATATAAGCGAATTGTTCATCTTCCAGATTTAGCTTTTTTTTCAATTGCTGATACATATCATTTTTATCCAATTGATCTTTATAGTAATATTTAATGCCTAATTGTTGCATTCGGTGATCAACCACGGGATTAAAAGAACCGGTAATAACTGCTATCTCAATTCCTGCAGTCATGAGTAATTTTAAGCCTACACCATCATGAATATGAAAAGTTTTCAGTTCATTAAAATGATTATCTATATATAATAGACCATCAGTTAACACACCATCCATATCACAGATGAGGCAGCTTACTTTTTTTGCTAAGGATATGATTTCACTCATTTAAAATACCCCTGCTTTTAATAAATCATGAAGATGAAGTACTGCAAGAGGACAATTATCATCATTGGTAACAATCAATGATGTGATACTGTATTTTTGCATTATGGCTAAAGCCTCCGCAGCAAGCATTCCTGGACGAATTGTTCGCGCATTACGTGTTATAACCTCTTTAAGTGGCGTTGTATTAATATCACATTGACGTGTTAATGTACGACGAATGTCTCCATCAGTATAAACACCAACTAGATAGCCTTTATAATCAACAACACAGGTCATCCCCAGTTTTTTAGCAGTGACTTCAATTAGTGCCTCGCTAATCGTAGCGTTTTCGTTAATTAGTGGCAACTCGTTTTCTTGATGATATAGTTCGTCAATGCGCAGCAAAAGTCTTTTGCCCAAAGAACCGCCTGGATGTGATAAAGCAAAGTCTTCTTCGCTAAATCCTCTCGCCTGCAGTAGAGCAATTGCCAATGCATCTCCCATTACTAAAGAAACAGTAGTACTGGTTGTTGGCGCAAGGCCGAGTGGGCAAGCTTCTTGTTTTATACTAACATCCAAATTAACGTCTGCAGCACGAGCTAAAATAGATTCTTTATTTCCAGTTAAAGTAATGAGAGGAATCTCTAAACGTTTTAATACGGGGAGCAAAGTAACTAATTCAGTAGTATTGCCTGAATGTGAAATGCCGATTACTGTATCTTGGCGAGTGATCATCCCTAAGTCGCCATGACTGGCTTCACCTGGATGCATGAAGAATGCAGGACTACCTGTACTCGATAAGGTCGCAGCTATTTTGTTGGCAATATGTCCAGATTTACCCATTCCGGATACGACAATACGTCCTTTGCACGCGAGCAATAATTCACAGGCTTTTTCAAATCGGGCATCAATACGTTGAGTTAATTCAAAGACAGCCTGTGCTTCAGTTTCGATAACAGCAAGTCCAAGGGTACAAAAATTCATAAGTTATTTTTTGTTTTTTGTGTGTTTTTCATTCTAACACAATGATTCCTCGTTTCAAAAGTGAGTGAAATTATGAGCTATTATTGTACACTAGTAAAAAAAATTGCAGATGAATCAAGAAAGGCAATTTTTTTAGATTAAAATAGAGCTTAAATCCTCTTTTTTTTTAGGAACCGGTATATACTTATACTTTAGGTCATCATTGGAAATTAGAGCATGTCTGAGACTTGGGTAGAAATAAATAATCTAATCTTTGCTCGCGAGAATCGCCGTATTTTCAATGACATTAATATGCTCGTGAAGCAGGGTAAAATTACTGCCATTATGGGACCTAGTGGTTCTGGAAAAACAACGTTACTGCAATTGATTGGTGCCCAATTAACACCAGATAGTGGTATCATACAGGTTAATGGGCAAAATATACATCAATTACCACGAAAAGCAGTGTATGAAGCAAGACGCAATATGGGGCTATTGTTCCAAAGTTCTGCCTTATTTACCCATCTTTCGGTGTTTGAGAATGTTGCTTTCCCATTACATGAGCATACTCAATTAAATGAATCCATGATAAGAGATATTGTAGTAATGAAGCTTGAGGCAGTGGGATTGCGTGGTGCGGCGGCCTTAATGCCCGCACAACTTTCCGGTGGTATGGCACGACGCGTTGCTTTGGCGCGTACTATAGCGCTTGATCCTGAATTAATGATGTACGATGAACCATTTACTGGACAAGATCCGATTTCTCTTGGTGTTTTAGTTCGATTGATTAAACGTTTAAATCAGTTATTACATACGACAACAATTATTGTGTCCCACGATGTTGAGGAAACATGTTCTATTGCAGATTACATTTATCTCATTTCATCCGGAAAAATTATAGGGCAGGGTACCCCTGAGGCGCTAATTCATTCATCAGAACCACAAGTCAGACAGTTTATGCATGGGGAAGCAGATGGCGTTGTGCCTTTTCATTATCCAGCCCGGGCCTATACAGAGGAGTTGTTAGATGCTTGAGTTAATCATGCGTTTTGGGAGCCGTGGTAGTCGTATTTTACATGATTGGGGTAGTTCAGGATTATTTTTATTGTGTATGTTATTTAGGAGGCCTAATTTTAAGCGGCTCTGGCCCTTATTATGTTACCAGATCCATTTCGTTGGCGTTTTGTCCTGTTTAATTATTGTGGTTTCTGCTTTATTTATTGGTATGGTTGTGGGATTGCAAGGTCATAATACATTGCAAAAATTCGGTGCTTCCAGCCAATTGGGTCAGTTATTGGCTTTAAGTGTTTCTAGAGAACTAGGACCTGTAATTAGTGCGTTATTATTTGCTGGACGTGCGGGCTCTGCACTAACAGCTGAAATTGGCCTAATGAAAACCACAGAACAATTATCCAGTATGGATATGATGGGTGTAGATCCTTTAGGTCGAGTTATTTATCCCCGTTTTATGGCTGGATTTATTACCTTACCCGTGCTGTCAATAATTTTTTCAGCTACGGCTATTCTAAGTGGTTATTTTATTGGTGTGCATTGGTTAGGAGTTGATGCGGGTAGCTTTTGGTCTAACATGCAAGCCGCCGTAAATTTTCGCATCGACATACTGAGTGGTATCATCAAAAGTCTAGTTTTTGCTTTTATTGTGACCTGGATAGCAGTATTCCAGGGTTTTGAATGTTTGCCTACTGCGGAAGGGATTAGTCAAGCAACAACTAAAACAGTAGTTTATTCTTCGCTTGCTGTGTTAGGACTTGATTTTTTATTGACTGCAATGATGATTGGAGATTGGTAAATGAGTAAGCAACGTTATCTGGATGTGAGCGTAGGCCTCTTTATGTTGCTGGGTTTATTGGCTTTGCTGGTTTTGGCAATGAAGGTGAGTAATCTATCTGATTTTATGTCTCATAAAAGCTATAATGTTACGGCAGATTTTACGGATATTGGCGCTTTAAAAGTACGGGCTCCGGTAACAATAGCTGGCGTTAAAATTGGTGAAGTAAGTCATATTGAGTTGCAACCTGGTCAGTTGAATGCCAAAGTTACGATGCGTTTGCAAAGTGATAAAAAAATACCTTATGAAGACTCTTCAGCACGTATTTTGACTCAAGGTTTGCTTGGGTCTAATTATGTGAGTATCGTTCCGGGTTTTGATGACGAAAACAACAAAGATCATCCTTATTTACAAAATGGGGATGTGATTGCTAAAACTCAAGAAGCAATTATTCTTGAAAATTTAATTGGTCAATTATTATTTAATATTAAAAAATAAGGTAGGACATGAGAATATTAAAAACAATTTTATTGGCGGTCAGTGTGATTTTATCTCCAATGATTATGGCTCAAAGCTCACCTGTACCTATGTTAGAGCAAAAGGCAAATGAGATTATTTCAACACTGAAAGAAAATAAATCCAATCTGAAAAATAATCCCAATATTATTTATAATGCAGTAGAAAAATATTTGTTGCCGATTGTTGATGTTGCTGGTATGTCTCGTTCGGTTTTAGGAAGAGAAGTTTGGAATAAAGCGTCTGCAGCACAAAGAGCTCAATTTTCTGAAGCCTTTACCCGTTTAATTATACGTACTTACTCCAGTCCTTTAGCTCAATATTCTAATGAGACGATTCAATTTTTACCTGTAAGAGATTCATTAAATTCTCGTTTTATGCGTGTGAACAGCATGATTGTTCGTTCTGAAGGTCAAAACATCACATTGACTTACAGCCTAGTAGACAAAAATGGTCAATGGAAAATTTATGATATTAGTGTTGAGGGTGTCAGCTTATTGCAAAGTTTTAGGTCGCAATTTGCACAAGTATTGCAAAACTCCACTATTGATGAAGTGATTAAGAAAATGCAACAAAAACAAATTAAAAAGGTTTCTTAAAATGAAAACAGTTCATTTTAAGCCAGGGGCTGAACTTACATTCAAAACAATTGTTGAAGTGCAAGCACGGCTTTATAGAGCTTTACAGGATGAGACAAGTGACCACTTCACTCTCGATTTAAGCGATGTCACGCACTGTGATAGCGCTGGGATAGCTTTGCTTATCGAAGCCAGAAAGCGATGCAAAAATAATAATAAGACGTTCAAAATTGTTGATATGCCCTTAGAGACTCAATCTTTGGCGGATTTTTGTGGTGTGAAAAATATTTTGGAGATGGTTTAGAGGCTGTTGACAATTTAGGATGCTGCAATTTATTAATGAGAATACTATTTAAATTCTCAAGATCTTGCAGAAAGTTCCAGGGACAGATGGTTTCAAGAAATAAATTGTTAACAGACCTCATATAGATTCGATCATAAGGTGCAGAAGTATTTATATGATGGTGTGCAGAAAATTGTATTTTTTTTAACTTGTGAGCTAATTTTAATGTTAAGTAATGAAGAAGTAGAACAAAAACTTAGATCCAATAACGAAGTGTTTTTCGTTAAAGTGGATGGAGATGGTTATCAATATCAGTTAACTGTAGTCAGTGATACGTTTTTAAATAAATCTAAAGTAGCTCGCCAACAGTGGGTTTATGCACAACTTAAAGAATTTATTACCACGGGAATGCTTCATGCAATCAGCATGAAAACGTGGACAAAAGAAGAGTGGGGAAGAGAGCATGGATAAATTATTAATTAATGGCGGTAAGGCATTACATGGTGAAGTAGTTATTTCAGGTGCGAAAAACGCAGCTTTACCTATTATGGCTGCCAGTTTACTTGCAAGTGATCATGTAACGATTTCTAATGTTCCCCATCTTAAAGATATTACTACCATGATGGAATTATTGGGTCAGTTGGGGGCTCATCTAATTGTTGATGAAAAAATGAATGTTCAGGTTGATGCCTGTCAAGTGAATGAATTTGTTGCACCCTACGATCTGGTTAAAACAATGCGCGCTTCTATTTTGGTATTAGGACCAATGTTAGCACGTTTTGGTAAAGCTGACGTATCATTACCCGGCGGTTGTGCTATTGGTACGCGTCCTGTTGATTTACATTTAAAAGCATTAAAAGCTATGGGCGCGGAGATTAACGTTAAAAATGGTTATATCAACGCACGTTGCAAACGTGGACGTTTACAGGGTAAGCGCATCATGTTTGATACAGTGACGGTTACTGGTACTGAGAACATTTTAATGGCTGCTGTGCTTGCGGAGGGTACAACCATCATAAAAAATGCAGCACGGGAGCCTGAAGTAGTAGATTTAGCTAATTTCCTCATTCACATGGGTGCAAAAATTTCGGGTGCTGGAACATCAATTATTGAAGTTGAAGGGGTTGAGGCTTTATCCGGTGGTACGTATTCTGTAATGTCTGATCGTATTGAGGCAGGTACTTATCTGGCAGCAGGTGCGCTTACTCGTGGTCACGTGACAGTAAAACGAGTGCGTCCTGATACCTTATTATCACAATTGTGTAAATTTGAAGAGGCAGGCGCAGAATTAACCATCGGAGAAGATTGGGTAAGTCTCAATATGCATAATAAACGTCCTCAGGCAGTGAATATTTCTACGGCTCCCTATCCTGCTTTTGCAACAGACATGCAAGCTCAGTTTATGGCAATGAATTCAGTAGCGGATGGTTGTTCAACAATTGTGGAAACAATTTTTGAAAATCGTTTTATGCATGTGCAGGAATTACAACGTATGGGAGCGCAAATTCAACTGAATGGAAATACAGCAATCATTACTGGGGTTGAAAAATTAATGGGTGCTCCAGTGATGGCAACTGATTTGCGTGCTTCAGCAAGTCTGATTTTAGCAGGTCTTGTTGCTGAAGGTGAAACAACGGTGGAGCGTATTTACCATGTTGATCGTGGATATGAACGTATTGAAGAAAAACTTTCGTTATTAGGCGCTGATATTAAACGAGTTTCTGACCGGTGACTACGCAAAAAGAACTTTCTTTATATTTGCATCAACTGTTAAATTGTGATCGTTATAATGATTATGCACCTAATGGCATGCAGGTTGAGGGTAAAGAACAAATAAAACGTATTTGTACTGCAGTGACGGCTTCTGCTGAAGTGATTACACAAGCAATTTCTTGGCAAGCAGATACTTTGCTTGTGCATCACGGCTATTTTTGGCGTGGTGAGGCGCCAGTTATTACAGGTATGAAACGCCAGCGTCTTCATAAACTTTTGCGCCACGATATTAATTTATTTGCTTATCATTTACCTCTGGATTGTCATCCTGAACTTGGAAATAATGCCTGCCTAGCGAAACTATTTGAGCTTGATACAGTACAGATGCATCGCGCAGGTAGTACTGATAATTTGCTTTGGTCTGGTCAATTATCGAAAGCCATGACTCATTCTGAATTTTTCAGATTTTTAAGTAAAAAACTAAACCGTGCTCCTTTATTTATTGAAGGCACTAGTAAAACCATCACTCGTATTGCCTGGTGCAGCGGTGGGGCTCAAGATTTCATTGAAGAGGCAAATCGCTTGGGTGTTGATGCTTATTTGAGTGGTGAAGTTTCGGAACGTACTTATTATCAAGCTAAAGAGCTGGGTATTCATTATTATTCATGTGGACATCATGCTACTGAGCGCTATGGCATTAAGGCATTAGGTGAATATCTTGCTTCTTATTTTAAATTAGATCATCTGTTTATTGATAGTGATAATCCTGTTTAAATCCTGGAAAAGTAAACCCAGCGTAATGCAAAATAAGTTCTATTGCCTCAAAATAGCAAAAAACCAACTGCTACTTAGTCTGCGAGAATTTAAACTTCAAAAATAGTACATTTATTCTTTATTTTTATTTTCTTCGGGCTTTACAGGATCAGATTTAGATTCTTCTGATTTTGTTTCTTTACTAACATTATCATTTACTTCAGGACTAACTCTTGTTTTTTTGTAATCCTCAATAATTTCTCCTACGCTAGTTTTTATATCTTTAAATAATTTGCCCGTCATAGAGCTCAATTCTTTAAAGTTAGGAAATTTAGATTTCGTGTCACTCATTGCTTATTCCCTCCATTGGATAATATAACATAATTATATACCATTCTATTTTACTTTGCTGAATTATATAGGATTAACTTATCCTGCAATCTACAAGTGAATTTTTAATTTCTTCATTGACTTAATGTTCGCGTGATGTCATTTTTTTCTGTTTAAACTCTCCCCTGATTGCACCTTATGATCTCAAATATTTTAGACTGGCCTCGTCACTGAAGCTGCACTCAAGATTCAGGGCAGTCAGGGTGATATTTTTCTTGAGTGCATCGCTGATATATTTTGTACCCTGATCTCCTTTAGATGTTTTTGAAAGCAATAAAAAAGTCAACGTGTTGTTTTTTGAGCGATTCGCTGAAGGATATAAGAGTGGTATCGTCCATGTTGTTCACACTGAGGATCAATCGGTTCAAACGTGAATCATTCTGTTGGATTTCTTTCAATGTGTTTATTAGCATGATAATTCAACTTAATTTATTAGAATCTGGGATTCTTAACAAAAACAGCTTAAGTGTATCGTTCTCTGGCTGCTGTTTAACCCCAAGGATGCATTAATCTCATTGCTGGTTTGAGTAATTTGTTTGCCAACGAAGTTTTTATAGGAATTGTTATCTTAAATGCATTGTATTCTGCCATTTTTTCAGTGAGGTACTCATCGCTTGTAGATAATTTGTCAATAAGATTCAGATCGAAGGCGTCTTTTGCTAGCCAATGCTCACCCGTAGAAATTTTATCCATATCAAGCTCCCCACGGTTGGTAGCAATATAATTTCTAAAGGCAGCATGAATTTTTTCTAAATCTTCTTGAAATTTTTTTCTGCCCTTTTCCGTATTTTCACCTAGAAGTGTTAAAGTTCGCTTATACTCGCCGGCTGTTAACAATTCCACATCTACATCATGTTTTTTAAGCCAACGATGGAAATTAGGAACTTGTGCCACAACACCAATAGATCCAATAATAGCAAAAGGAGCAGCAATGATACGATTAGCCACACAGGCCATTAGATAGCCACCACTAGCAGCGATTTTATCGATGCTAACCGTCAGTGGAATATTTTTATCACGAATACGTTGTAATTGTGATGCAGCCAAACCATAACCATTGACAATACCTCCTGGACTATCTAAACATACTAAAACTTCATCTTTAGGTTGAGCAATACAGAGAATGGCAGTGATTTCTTCACGCAGTTGCTCTACTTGAGATGCTTTCATGTCGCCATGAAAATTAATCACATAAAGTATAGGTTTTTTAGCATTTTTAATTTTTTTCTTTCTAGATAATTTTTTTCCCAGAATTTCTTTATTCATTAATGAATTTAAATGTTCATAATGTTCATTTAATGAGTTAATTTGCAACTTAGATTTCGCCTGCCGGCTCATAGAAAAAAAACCTGCAAAAATTACCAAGAATGCACCAACCACAGTTAAAGCTTTTAAAAAAAACAAACCGTATTGACTTAAAAATTCCATTATTTAACCTTTAAAATAAATAAAAAGCTGATTATGGCGCTCAATTGTGATAGGTGCAAGGGTTCAGAAAGCAAGGAAGGAAAAATTTTAGCAGGCAAACTGTCTTTGAGAAAGAAAGGAGTAGAGGGCTTTGCAACTGCTGGTGGTAACTCAAATTATCCGTATAATCCGCTTCGTGCCGCCCGTGAAGAATCTACCGCCGTTATATAAGAACTGTAAGATTGTGCTTAGTATCTTCATTTTGGAGATGAATATTTTTCTTAATCTCTTTTAAAAGAGGCTGCTCAATTTTTTTAGAAAAAAGAATTTCTTTCGCAAAAAAGTTACGATATAGGGGTTTGACACCAAAGCTTAAAATATCGATTAATCTTTTGATAAATTTTCTTTCCGACCAATCCGGTTGATTATTCTGACAGTGTTTAAACCCATCCAAAGTTCTGTGAGGATGGCAGCACAAAGATGAGTACCTCATCCTCTTGTTGGGGGATTGTTGCTTTGGTAATTGTCTAAAACTCAAAGAGTAAGCTAATTATTTCCAAGATTTTTTTTTAAGAAATGGGTTGGTATCCTCTAATTGAGATAGAATTTTCATCAGATTATCAGCACGAGTGATGGAATCGTATTTGCCGATAGAAATAAATTCTGAAAAATCTAAGGAGGATTGTTTAATGAAGTCCTTTGTCTTTTGATTGAGCATAAGCATTTTCTTTAATTACAATAAACTCTGTTTTATCGAATTTGTTTATTAATACAAACGTTTTTTTCATTTTTAGTAAATAGTCCATTAATTTAAAATTTTGATCCTGATGTTTTTTCTGAGATCAACCCAAAATATCGGATGTAACATTTCCAATTTATCGTGATTTTAAACCTAATTTTGCTAATAGACTAGAACTATTAGATAAAGCCTCGTATCGTCTTTTTAGTGTATAATTTGTTGTAGTTGTTAATCTCCTTGCTAACTTGACAAAAGTAAATTTTTTTTTCTAAAATGTAATGGCCAATTAATTTGGCCTCTCAAAAAACTTATCAACCAACGTAAAAGGAATTTACTCATGAACAAAATTAAATTAACAGGCGTCGCTCTTGCAGTAGGTGCTGCCTCTATGTTTGCTTTGGCTCCAGCATTTGCAAGTGATGGTGCGTCTTCTGCACCAATGGTTCAATGTAAAGGTGGAAATGCATGTAAAGGACAAAGCAGCTGCAAAAACGCTGATAATTCATGCAAAGGGCAAAACTCATGCAAAGGCAAAGGTGTTTCCCAAATGTCGAAAGAGGATTGTGACAAAGCAGGTGGTACTGTTGCTCAATAACTATAGTTATCATACTTCAGGCATGGATGACATGCCTGTTTTTTTCTAGGTTTAATATGGATGGTTTTCACTGTAAAACACAGAAATTGCCTTTTCTTGGTTTTGGCTTGGGATTACGTCCTGATTATTATGAGGAAATTTTAGCGCAAAAACCCGATTTAGACTGGTTGGAAATAATAACTGAGAATTACCTAGTCCCCGGTGGCAAACCACTTTATTATCTGGATAAAATACGCGCGCTCTATCCCATAGTAATGCACGGAGTTTCTCTTTCTTTAGGAAGCACAGATCCTTTGGATAGAGATTATCTAAAACAATTAAAAGCTTTAATTGCCCGAGTGGAACCCATATGGATTTCTGACCATTTATGTTGGACTGGAGTGAACGGCATTAATGCTCATGATTTATTGCCAATTCCGTATACGTATCAGGCTGTGGATCATATTGTTTCCCGAATTCAGCAAATACAAGATTTTTTGGGTCGCGTGATTTTAATTGAAAATGTATCCAGCTATCTTACCTACAAACAATCTGAAATGACCGAATGGGAATTTATCCTGGAATTAGTGAAACACTCTGGTTGTCATATTTTATTGGATGTCAATAATGTGTATGTTAGTTCAATTAATCATCAATTTAATCCTTTAGACTACATTAATGCCATGGCAGCAGACTGTGTGGCACAAATCCATTTAGCAGGTCACTCCAATCACGGCAATTATATTATTGACACCCATGATGCCCCGGTAATTCAAGCTGTTTGGGATCTGTATGCAGCAACTATTCAACGTTTAGGTAAGGTATCAACGATGATTGAACGGGATGACAACATGCCACCTTTAGCTGAACTTCTAGCAGAAGTTAATCAGGCGAGACAAATTTCTCAATCTGTTTTGCTAGCTGAGGTGACGGTATGACGGAGCTTGTTCGCTTACAAGAACAATTTCAAAAATTTTTATTAGTAGGTGAATCAGACATTAACGATGCAATTGTGCAAACGGAAATTGTTTCTATAGACACCCGTTTAGCTATTTATCGCGATGCCTATGTGCAAAGATTGATTGAAAGTTTAACAGCAAATTTTCCTTTTTTGTATTCTTATTTAGGAACAGAGGAATTTAACCGCTTAGCCCAAGCATATATTAGCGCTCATCCTTCTTGTTATCGTTCTATTCGCTGGTTCGGAGATGTATTAGCTGATTTTGTAAAAAATTATTATCGGCAAAATCCACATTTAGCTGAGTTGGCAGATTTCGAATGGAACATGACGTTGATATTTGATGCGGCTGATGCTTTAGTAGTTCGGATTGAAGATATGGCAGTAGTCCCTGTTGAAGCATGGGCCAATTTACAATTCATCTTGCATCCATCGGTGCGGCGAGTTAATTATTTTTGGAATGTGATTCCTTTATGGCAGAAATTAGCTCATGATGAGGAATTACCAGATTTGCACTATAGTTCCTCGGCCATAGCCTGGGTTTTATGGCGCTCACCAGAATACCTGATTCAATTTTATAGTTTGTCTCAGCAAGAAGCATGGGCCTTAGATGCTTTAATTCGAGGCAGTTCATTTGCAGAACTTTGTGAGGGATTATGTCAGTGGACTAAGCCTGAGGATGTAGCTTTGTGTGCTGCTTCTTATTTAAAGAGCTGGATTCAACACGGTTTATTATCTCAATTAGTAAATTCGTGAAATTTTAAACTTTGTCAGTTTCTTCTTAAACGGCTGAATAGGTGACCCATTGTATGAGTTTATTTATAGAAAAGGAAAAGTTTGGTCAATTTAGATTTTTTTCCTATTCAATAGAGTAATGGCCGGTGATAAAAAAGAAAGGAAGATAATCGCATAAATAACTAAGGTAAAATTTTCTTTAATTAATGGAATTGACCCAAAAAAATAACCAAAACTAAGCAGAGTACCAATCCACAGAAAAGCACCGAATAGATTATATAAAGAAAAAGCAAGTACTTTCATGGTTCCGATGCCAGCAACAAAGGGAGCAAAGGTACGTATTATTGGTATAAAGCGTGCAAAAATAAGTGTTTTCCCACCATGTTTCTCATAAAAAATATGTGTTTCTTGCAAATATTTTTTATTAAGTAACCACGATTCATTTGCAAAGAAAATCTTTGGCCCTAATCTGCGACCAATTAAAAAATTGATTTGATTCCCTAAAGTAGATGCGAGAAATAATAATAAAAATAAAAGCAAAATATTAAACGAATTGTCTGGGTGGGCAGCGATACTTCCTGCTGCGAATAACAAGGAATCTCCGGGTAAAAAAGGAGTTACAATAAGTCCTGTTTCACAGAAAATTACCGCAAATAATACAAAATAGGTGCAAAATCCATAAGTGGAAACAAAACTATTCAGATAAACATCAATGTGAAGAATAGGATCAATAAGTTGATATAAATAATGCATTTTATTCTCGAATCTGTAATGAATTCCATATATTATGTATTTTTACATAGTTTATTCTCTTTTGTCGATTGATGAATTATAGAAATTTGTATTTAGTAAAATATAATGGCATATAATTTTAGAGAGAACTACTTTATTCATTTGTGAATTAATTTTCAATCAAGGATAGGTTGTGTCACGTTTTTTATTTCCTTTTTGTTTGTTTCTTGGTGCAGTACTTCTGTTTAGTATCCAACCTATGGCAGCAAGAGCCTTATTACCTGTTTACGGTGGAACTCCGGCTGTGTGGACGGTCTGCATGTTGTTTTTTCAGACGGTGCTATTACTTGGTTATGGATATGCTGCATTTTTGAGTTTATTTAAAAAAAGCATTTTTTGGCAATTACTCCATAGTATCTTGCTAATTCTTAGTTTTACGGCAATACCTCTTTTATTTTATCCCTTACCAATTGAAGGGTCTCCTGAATGGAATATTTTATACAATTTATTTACCCAGTTAGGTTTGCCGTTACTCGTTCTTAGTGCTTCAGCACCTTTATTGCAATATGCTTATAGTCAAACTAAGGCAAAAGGAGCTGCTGATCCCTATTTTTTATACATTGCTTCAAATTTGGGTAGTCTTGCTTCTTTGCTGCTTTACCCAGTAGTGATTGAGCGATTTATTGGCATAAGAAATCAATTTTATTTATGGAGTATAGGCTATATTTTCTATGCAGGTATTTTATTTTTTGTTCTTTATATGAACCGTTATAAACCTTCGAGGGTAGAAGGTGAAAAACATACTTCTTTGCAGTGGCAAACGATATGCTCATGGGTAATTTTAAGTTTTGTTCCTTGCAGTTTTATGTTAGGTGTCACTTTGTATATCACCACGGATGTAGCTGCAACACCATTATTTTGGACATTACCTCTAGCCTTATATCTTGTGACTTTTATATTGGCCTTTACGAACAGGCCTCTCATATCTTTTTCATGGCTTGCACGAAATTGTCCCTTTTTTCTTGTATTCGTCATTCTTGGTTTTATCTTAAATGCAAGTCAAATCCGGGTTTGGCAAACTATTTTATTTAATCTGCTCTGTTTTTTTATTGTGGCATTGCTTTGTCATAGACAGCTATTTTTAAGAAGACCAAAACCGAACTTACTTACTTTGTTTTATTTATGTCTGGCTCTTGGTGGAGTTCTTGCTGGTATATTTAATGGGATTATAGCCCCACATATATTTAATCAGGTGTATGAATATCCCTTAGCAATTCTATTAAGTTTATTAGTATTGTCTCCATCCCCTATAAAAATATTTAAGTTTAATAGCTATAAATCTTTATTAGAATTAATTACCCCCTTGATTGTTTTAGGCCTATTACTAAGCCAGTATATTATTCCTGAGATTCATTGGCCTAACAATTTTTCAACATTTCAAATTAGTGCTATTTTGGCTTTGGTGGTAGCAGTTGTTTGGCAACGAAGTGAAATTAATCTGTTTTTCTCCATCTTTATTTTATTTGGATTTATTTTTTCACCCGCTTTACAAAAGGAAGATGTTTTAGCCCAAGAGCGTAATTTTTATGGCGTAAAAAAAGTAGTGGATAAAGGAATGGTTCACGCATTGATTAGTCAATCTACTGTTCATGGATTACAGTTTATGGGAGATACAAAGCCTAATGGCTCTATTTCATATTACGGAGCAATTAAGTCTGTAATTGAAAATTTACAAGATGGATCAAATTCAATGCCAGTAACTATCATGGGTTTGGGGATTGGTACCCTTGCATGTCAATTTCGTCAGCAAGATCAACTTAATTTTATTGAAATTGATGAGCAGGTCATTCAATTGGCGAAAAATCCTCAATTATTTACTTACTTGCGTGATTGTCCCCCACATAAAAATATTATCAAAGACGATGGTCGTTTGGCTGTAGAAAAACTTTCCGATTCCTCACAAAAACTATTAATATTGGATGCCTTTAATTCTGATGCTGTTCCCGTACATTTAATGACTCAGGAGGCATTTACTTTATATAAACAAAAAATTAATAAAGAGGGAGCGATCTTAGTTAATTTAAGTAACCGTCATCTGGAATTACTGTCGGTGCTTACAGCCGCAGGCCGATCTTTAGATTTTATGGTATTTCATGTACTACATGATGGTGATAGAGCATTAGGACAGTTTTCTTCCGAATGGGGTTTATTAACCAGAAATGAGAATTTGGTATTTAAATTAATGAGTAATACAAATTGGCATTTTGTTGCCAGTGATAAGCAGTTTTTATGGACCGATGATTATTCTAATGTTATTCCTTTATTAAAATTATAAAGAGTTTATAAATGGAGAAAAATCAATTCGTTAGCAGGATAAATTATTTGGTTTATAGGGTTATACGTGGAGAATCAGGAGTAAAATACATTATTTTTCGTTGCAATATATCTCATAACGTGTAAAAATTGTTCTCATATGAAAGCAAAAATATTATCTATATTACTACTTTTTGTCTTAACTTTACTGAGTATAGTAACTTGGTGGTTCTGGCAATTAGAGCAACCTAAACAGCCAACATCGATGTTCAGGCCGGTTACTTTTAAGCAGCTTCCTGGATGGAATTCTGCCGATCTGAAAAAGTCATTGGAAACATTTCAGACTTCTTGCCGTGCTTTTGTAAAGCAAAATCCCGAACAGGTCGTGGGTACTGAGCATATTGATTTGCAAGTAAAAGATTGGCATCCTGCTTGTTATGCTGCATTAAACATTAACCCAGTCACTGAGAACGACGCGAAGTCTTTTTTTCAGGAATGGTTTCAACCTGTGGAGTTTTATGACAAAAAAACAGGGCCTGGTTTATTTACTGGTTATTATGTACCTGCAATTAAAGGCAGTTATACTAAAACGAATGAGTTTAGTGTTCCCTTATATGAAACTCCTGAAGATCTAGTTACTTCAGATTTAGGAATGTTTTTCAATGACTTGAAAAATCGCAGGCTTGTCGGCCGATTAGTAAAACAAAAATTAGTTCCTTATCATACTCGTGCTCAAATAAATAATGGTGCACTTAAAGATAAAGCAAAAGTTTTAGTATGGATTAATAGCCCTATAGATCGGTTATTTTTAGAAATTCAGGGCTCAGGCGTAATTGAATTTGAAAATGGTGATAATATCTCCATTGGTTATGATGCACAAAATGGTCAGCCTTATACTGCCATAGCAGGTGTCTTAATCAAAGAAGGTGTGATGACTAAAGATAATGCTTCCATGCAAGCAATTAAACGTTATTTAACTGAGCACCCTAAACAGTTAAATAAGGTAATTAATCAAAATAAATCTTTTATATTTTTCCGTAAAATGGCCCAAAACAGGGCTTTAGGGTCACAAGGGGTATCTTTAACTCCGGGTTATTCTCTAGCCATTGATAAACAATGGATACCGATGGGTACGCCATTATGGCTCAATACTACACGTCCCGACAGTAAAAATCCTAACGTGAATAAGCCCATGCAGCGTTTAATGATTGCTCAGGATACTGGAGGGGCAATTCGTGGTAAAATTAGAGGTGACGTATTTTGGGGAGGTGGAGATAGGGCAACTTTAGTTGCAGGTCATATGAAAAATACAGGACATTATTGGCTTCTGTTACCGAAACACGCGATCCCCCGATTAGAAGAGAAAGTAAGTTAAGTCGACGTCATACTACAACCATGCAACTACAGTACAACTGCTTTAATTAGGCACTGTTTCTTTTGGCGGTTGTTCGGTAAGATTATTTGTTGATTCCGTATTATCATTCAAAGGCTGAGCAATAGTTCCTGTTAAGGCATCAGCCAAGCTAATAAATTTGTATCCATTTTTTTTGTACAACTGAATTACGTCTTCTAAACATAAGCTATTGAGCAGATTAGCATGAATCAATAAAATTTGTTTTCCAGGTTGTCCCCCTGCTTTATTTGCTCTGCGTTCTGCAGCTAAAGTTTGTTTCCAGATATAGGCTAGATAGCGTTTTTTGAATTGATCGAGATTTTGTGCTCTTTTTCTATAAGGAATTCTATAGAATTGGGCATTAAATTCATAATCTTTGCTGTCAATCGTAACAGGCGCAATCGTGTATTGATGAGCAGTCAGATAATCAAGAACTTTTTGTTTCTTGGCTCCCGTTCCTTCAGCAAGATAAGGATAACGGAAGTATTTAGGTTGAGTCATCACGGAGGCTAATTTTACATCAGCACGTTCAATATCTGCAATGTATTTATCAGCACTCATTCCACCTAAACTTTGGTGTGTGTATGTATGATTACCTAAAGCAAAACCTTGATTCCGAAAGGTTTCCAGAAATTCCCACTCATTTTTTGCAACAGCGCCACCAATGGCGAACCCCGTAGCGGGTACTCGATTATCGACAAGCGCTTTTACTATAGCCATAAATCGATCTTGAGTTCTTTTAAAATTAGCTGGGGTGTTGGTTCCTGATCCTACAAAGGGTAAATCATCAATGGTGATCGCGATTTCACGCTCGTCAGCGGCAAAGCATGGAATATTGAGAGTGCACAGCAATAAGGTAACAAAACTCCATCGCAGTAACATAATATCCCCTGTTTATTATTCTAATTATTGGTCAATTAAACTATAGTAGATAATTTGAAAAAATACAGGCAGACTAATTGATACCTTTTAAGATTTATGTAAACATCAAATAAGCTTAGGTGAGGCTTTGTGGCCTCACCTAAGCTTATTAGTATTATCTGACCAAGAAAAATTTTCATCATTATCTTTCTCTAATTCCAATCCATTATTTAAATCAAAGAGTTGTTTAAAGTACGATAGAATTTTTTCTAGAATTTTTTCTAGAATATTTTGCTGATTATCTTTAAGAAATTGATAAGCATCACTAGCGTTTGGAGTATCTGATATTTGTGTGATATTGAAATCCGTTATTGCTACTTTTTGGGGAGTAATATCAATATATATCAGGGCTGAAATTGCAGGTTTTCTAGGATCTATGGTAATGTCATCCAAAATAAATTTGAAGATGAAAGTTACCTTTTCATTACTAGTGACTTCAAGACTTGCTTTGCTTTGGTCTTGATTTATTGCAAACTTATTATCTTGGCTATTGAACCAATCAATGAGGATTGCACCTAATCCAAATTGAAGTCCTATTTTCGTTTGTAAGACCATGTAAAGAACTTTATTTTGAAAGTCTAAATCATCAATGTCTCTTTCATCCAAAGCCTGCCTGAATGATTTTATAGTGACTTTACCGCCTTTATTTACATCGTCAATTAATTCTGGGAACATTGCATAGCTTGAGCCCCGACTAATTTCACCTTCATCAACCTGTGTAAACTTAACCAAAGAATTTAAAAGCTTAAATTCTTTAACTTTTTTATTCATCTTAGTTATGTTAGAAAAGAAACCTAGATTTCTTTTTGCATGTTTTAAGTTCAAAGATTCTTTGGCCATGATAAAACCCCCACTGTCTGTTAATTTTATTGTAGGCCCAATTTCTTAAGATAAAATTAAGTGGGAAAACTTTTTCAGGTCAAGGTTAGAGCAATTGTATAATTTAAGTGCAAATAATTAAGATTTTCACTTTTGAGGCGCAAGCTCAAGCTATGCGCCAACTAATTTGTGAAAAGAAACTATCATTTATTTTTTTCAAATTTAAATAAACGATACACTATACCTGCTATAAGACCTCCTGCCAAAGGAGCCAGCCAGAACATCCACAGCTGTTGTAAAGCCCAACCGCCTACTATTAGAGCAGGGCCGGTACTTCGAGCAGGATTTACGGAAGTGTTGGTAAGAGGGATAGTGATTAAATGAATTAGGGTCAATGTCAGACCTATAGCTAAAGGTGCAAAACCAGCAGGAGCACGCTTATCAGTTACTCCAAGTATAATCATTATAAACATAAAGGACATTAACATTTCAGCAATCAAACAGGAAGACATTGTATAACCACCGGGAGAGTGATTGCCATAACCATTATTAGCTAAGCCATGGGCTATATCAAAACCAGGCTTGCCACTGGCTATCCAGTAAAGCAGCGCAGCTGCAACAATACCACCGATTACTTGAACCACCATATAAGGTATTACGTCACTGCCCTTGAAACGGCCGCCGGCAAAAAGACCTAGAGAAATTGCTGGATTAAAATGTCCGCCAGAAATATGACCAAAGGCATAGACCATAGTTAGCACGGTTAAACCAAAAGCAAGAGCAACGCCCATAAACCCTATGCCAAGGCCACCGGCAAATTTTGCTGCTAGTACTGCACTACCACACCCACCAAAAACTAACCAGAAAGTACCTAAGAATTCCACATATAAACGTTTAGACATTGACATAAAGATTATCCTTAATCAGTTATCTGAATTCTAGTATCTAAGTTTTTAAGATAATTGTAAATATTAATTCACTTTGCAGGGTTGGGCAATTTAATATCTATATTCTCTTGATCTGTAGACAGTTCATTATTTTCATTAACTGCATTAGATTTTATGTCTTTGCTATAACTATGTTTAGAAGATGGTCTTTCAGGCTGCATTTTTTTTGTAAATAATCCCTGTGATATAGCAAGGGATGTGGTTCCTACCGTGGTTATAACGACCGCTGCTGCTAATGTAATTGGAATAAGGGGTGGGAATGCAATTGCCAAGATGCCGACTGCTAATGCGCCAACGCTGATGGCAGCTAACGAACTCAGACATTTTAACTGAAATGAATGGTTATGAGAAAATTGGGCATCAAAATTAATTTCATAGCTTCTTCTAACTTCTTTCTGAATAGCATCAATGATTCCAGGCTGTTTAATGCTGTTACTATGCAAAATCTTAACTAAATTGGCTAATAACTTTATTTTATATTCATAACTTACATCAACTAATTCTTTATTATATTCATTAATGGCATTTCTAGCAGCTTTCGGTAGTTCATCAAAAATTTTGACACGCTTTTTTTTGAACTCAGCTAAATAGTTAGTATTGATTGTTTTAAGTGGTTTAGGAACAACACCTGCATCTCTCATCAAGTCTCGAGCTTGTTCATTAAGCACCGTTATTCTAGCTTGAACTTTAGTCATGTACGCATCAAACAAAGAGGGGTTAGTTACGCCAAATTTTTCCAGTTCATTAGTGGAGCAAAAGGCAGTGATACCACCTTGCTCGAGTAAGAATCGAGAGTATCCCGCACAGTTATGATATCGACTAAAAAACTTAAAATAAATTTCATTGAAGCCGCGATAAACGATATTTTTTTGATCTTCAAATTTTTTTATACCGTTTTCAATTCCTTTTACATTTAATCCGAATAAGTTTAACTGCTCAAGGTACTCATCATTATTATCTAACATAAGTGAATTTCCCAATGGTAAAACCCATTCTTTAAGAGGCAATTTACCATACATGCTGTCTTCATCAGCATTTTCTGTGTCGATACTCAGACCTTTTTGAAATTTCAATTGCTCCACAAAATCTAAAATAATGTATTTTTTTTCAAGCGTAGTTTTATCTTCTCGCAGTTTTTCTATCAAAGGACGTAATGCTTCGTGAGTCTCAGCTTTTACTAATGATTGAACACGTTTTTCTGAGCCACTTGTAGTATTAATTTCAACTTGTTTTGAAGTTTTAATAGTATCTAGCAGGTAATCATCATCAAGTGCATGATATTCAAGCATTATTTGATACAGTGATTTTAGTAGTTCAATCTGATCTTCACGGATATAAAGAGAACAATCTTCCCAAAAATCATCAACAAATGAAGGGATTTTTTTCTTTTTACCTTCAAACCAGATGTTAATCAGATCTTTGAACACCTCTGGGGTATAGTTTGATGTGTATCGTTTCTCTGGATCACTATCGTGTGTAAGGGTGAATTTTTCAGTATGAACCACTCTGCCTTCCTCATCACACACCGCTAAAAATTTTCCATCCGCAAAAGTGTGATTGGTTTGAGTAATATTAAAGGCAATATGATTTGTACTCCAATAATATACTGTAACACTTTTCAAATAGTTCATTATAAAATACCAAGAAATCTTTGTGATTTCTTTATTATAGTAGACAAAAATTAAGAAAATATGTCTAAATTAAGCTCATATAGAGCAAAAAATTTTATTAAACAATATAATTCAAAACTATTTGTTCTACCAATTAAGAGTGTTCATATATAAAAAGAGATAAGTTGCTGATAGCTCGTTAGCGATTTTTCGAAGATATTCCGAAAGTATCTCAGTTCTAGTTAAACTTTTGGAGGAGCTTTAAAAGACTAAAAGACAGCAGTGACTCAAATATTTTTTGAAATACGATTTTTTTAGAATTTGTAAGAGACACTTAAACTAAAGTTAAATTTGCGCTATCATTGCGCACTTAGATTTTTCGGAGAGCATAGTTTATGACTACACCAACAGAACAATTGCGAGAATTATTAACAAGTGGAACCTTTGAGCAAGATTTTAAGCAATTAGCAATGGCCTTGGTTAGACAAGGGGCCGATATTACCGTTCGCTCAAGTTCTGGTTTAAAGTCTACATTATTGCACATTTTTGCACTTCAAAATGAAAATAGTGCGAATAACGATGAGATAGCTGAACTAGTTGGGCTAAATGCTGATGTTTTAAAAAGCACTGATGGCTGCCATCGTACCGCATTGCAATCATTAATGGATGCGCTAATAAATAAAAAATGTTCTTTTGCCAATTTTAAGCAATCGGCTATGACTTTGGCACGGCAAGGGGCTGACACAACACTGCAATCCACTGAGGGTTTAAAGCTTACATTATTGCACATTCTTGCACTTCAAAATGAAGATGGTAAGAATGACAAAGATATAGCTGAACTAGTTAGGCTAAATGATAATGTTTTAAAAAGCACTGATTGCTGCAATCGTACCGCACTGCAATCATTAATGGATGCGTTAATAAATAAAAAATGTTCTTTTGCCAATTTTAAGCAATCGGCTATGACTTTGGCACGGCAAGGGGCTGACATAACACTGCAATCCACTGAGGGTTTAAAGCTTACATTATTGCACATTCTTGCACTTCAAAATGAAAATGGTAAGAATAACAAATATATAGCTGAACTAGTTGGGCTAAATGCTGATGTTTTAAAAAGCACTGATTGCTGCAGTCGTACCGCGCTGCAATCATTAATAGATGCGTTCTTAAAAGAAAAATGTTCTTTTGCTAATTATAAACAATCAGCTATGACTTTGGCACAACAAGGGGCTGATCTTTCTTTACAAGGAAAGGCTGGAACAGGGCCTACTTTGTTACATGCCCTAGTCCTTAACCATATAGATGAAAATAAGAGCGAAATAGATGCACTAATTGAATTAAACCACGAGGTACTAAATTTCAAAGATTATTTTGGTCGTACTCCAGTCCACTCTATATTAAGTAAAAATCCAAATGCGACTATAGATGTTATTGAGGGATTACTTTCGGAAACAAATCTACATTTAAAAGATAACCAAAATGCTACGCTTTTGCATGCGGCATGCCATTCTGGGAATCTAACTGCTGTAGAGTATTTTGTTGGTAAAGAGTTAAGTTTAACTGCATTAACAAACAGAAATGAGACACTTATTCATTATGCTGTGTCATCGGGTAATATGACATTGATCCAATGGTTGATTGATAGGAAACAAATAGACATCAATGCAAAAGATAAATCTGGTGAAACGGCATTGGATATTGCGACTAGGCAAAATAACTATGAAGTGGCTGAACTGTTGACTCATAATGGAGCAGATCTCACTATTAAAAATAATAATGGCCAAGAAGCATCTGAAATTGCTACTATCATGGGAGATAATGATGCTGTTGATATGACTGGTGAAATGGCATCGCATCCTGCGAATTGCCAAAATAACAATGAAGTGGTTGAACTGATTACTCATAATGAAGCAGATCTCACTATTAAAAATAATAATGGTCAAGAGGCATCTGTAATGTCTAATCCCAAAGATGATTTTTTTCATAAAATCCAGGCCATGGAAGATTATGGCGTATTGCTTAGAGACCAAGGTGTATCGAAAGGCCAAGTTGCAATTGATTTGGCTAATGCCCTAAAGACTATGGCAAATCAGTTTTTTGAACAAAACCCTGAGCAACGTAATTTTGCTAAATTTAAACCACAATTTTTAGCATTATTGCACAGCAAAGATCAAGAAATGAGTGCCTATCGCATTTCATGGGGAACAATCCTTGCAAATATCGGGATTGCTTTGACGGGTATTGGGCTACTTGTAATTGCCGGAAAATTGATTCATTCGAAAGTAATAGAAAACCAGGCATTGTTCTTTTTCCAGAATAGGAAAACAACAAGCGAAGAAAATATTGCTGATGTTGAGCATGCCGTGAGCTTAATTGCTCCAAGTGCTTAAAATCGCTAATTTTTATTATTGTTTATCGTAATTTTCTAATTATGTCTCATCAGGGAAGCTGCCGTTTCTAATGAGACATATCCTTATTTTTATGGTTTGAATTTATTTTGCACTCAGTGTATATTCGAAAACCGAATGAAATTCGATATACAATTTTTGTTCTTTTTAAAAACGAGAAAATATTATGAAAATGAAACTTTTTGCAGTAGGTGATAGTATTGAAACGGCTGAATATTCATCTTGGCTTAGCAAAACGTTCACACCAGTAACCGAAATTCCATCAATTAAGACCAATTTTGATAAAAAAATAATACTTAATTCTATTCTCAAATGTGGCTCAGTGCAATTTTTTCCATCAGAAGAATCCGCCTTAAATTATGCTCAATCTAAAGCTAAAGAACATGAATTTGATGACAGATTTGTTACATGTCCAGTTGTTTGTGAAGTGGATATGGAGCTAATAGATTCTAAACAATTTAATTGTATTGCTGTTTTATCAGCCAAAATCTGCAATAATCAACATACATTTGTTACTCAATTAATAAATCATTATATTAAGCTGGATCCTATCTCGAGCTTCTCTTTTTTTAATCCGTTATCGTTAAATTCATCCGTAATTAAATGCACTAAAGAAAATTATCATGGTAATTTTGATGAATTACTTACTCCTATAAATAATTTTACATTTCCTTTGTAGAAAGAGCGGAGGATTTACATCTAATGGTCAATAACACATATAAGTACCCTCAGATTTCAATTAAGTAGTAGAGGCACATCCAGGGTAGGAAAATTATATTTTTGGTAACACCATGATTTTATCGTTAAAATCATGGTGGCCAGAGGCTGAACCACCGAGACAAGGATTTTCAATCCTAATAATTCAATTTTTTATTAATCCGTTCTCAAAAATTGGGGAATAAGTAGAGGAATTACTAGCTCTCACTTCAAGTGAGAGCTTTGATTAATTAGTTGAACCGAGCCGTGGATGTTTCTACATTCTCTACATTTGTGGTAGTTTGTGTTGTAAACATACTAAAAAAAGTTGCAACTGTACTACTAAATAAAGAAGCTTCATTTGGTTTTTTAGTATATATTTTTGTGTCGTCAAGAAGTTTATTGCCATCACTATCGGTAACTGTAACATGTAAGGTGCTTTCATTTTTACAAGATAGGAGAAGGGGAGCAAATGGAACAAATTGTCCTGACAAATTATAAGAATTAACATATTGTTTGGATTCAACATTTAAATCAGAATTTTCAATAATCTCTAAACTACAAGTAAATAATTCTCGTGCGGCCGCCCATTCTTGCAACCTGTTTTTTTCAGATAAAGCAACAATAAAGTCAGCCGTATTTGTTTTAAGAACAGAAGAACTGAATAGTTCTGTCATTTTATGCAAAACTTCAGGTTGTTTTGTACCATAACTCAAGATGAAAAACTTATTACGAGCGGTAATCAACAATGAATTCTCCTGTAAGGAGGACATTAGGTTTTCCAATTCTTGTTGATATCCCTGATTATTTTTACCATCAGTAAATAATAAGACATTATTATGTTGTGTTGATTCAAGCAGCAAAGATAATTGATCGTGAATAGCGCCAAAAAGACGAGTAGCTCCTGACGCTTTCAGGCTATTGATATTCTGAGTTAGCTCGGCAAAGTTTTCTTTTTGATAATGCCCCAGTTTTGTTGTTGTTGTATTAAATTCTGTAATATGAATCCCTGCGTTAGGCTGAAATTGAAATAGAGCATCAGCCAGTTCGATTACACTTTTTTTCACGAGATTCAAACGCTCATTATTCATACTTTCACTTGTATCCAAAACAAAATGATAAACAGGCGGTATCAGGGTATTAGGGACAAAAAAGTAAGGAGTTACTTCAATCGTATCTTCATCTACTGATTTTTCTGCGTAAAAAACTTTTTTATTTTCAAACAATTCTGAGGGAATAATAAGTGAAGGAGATTTTTTATCAATTAAAACGAGTTCTTGTGGATGTGCTTTTAAAAATTCCTGCATATTAAATTTAATTTTATCATTATCTACGGTTAGGTATTTATAATTCAGGGACTTAAATATCGGGGTATAAATTGGGTCGAGTTGAATATTAAATTCTTGCTGTTGATCCTGCACTGTTTCTTGTAAATTATCCAATATTGTTAAGCAGATTTTTTTATTCATTTCCCCAAAATTGCCAGAATAAGTTGCTTTTTCAATCTCCTCAGTAAGTAAATCTTCAAACTTTATTTGCCTGACCGTTGGCACTACATCATTTTTTTGGATGATTTTTTGTAATTTTGCTGTAAGTTCCTGAGCTTCTTTTAAATTTTCTGGACTTAAAATAATAAGCTCATCTTTGCAAACAAGCTCAGTATTTTCTAAATGAATGCCCATAGCACTTAACAGTTCCACCATATTTTTTGTACGTAATTCATTATTAACGAGATGATTCATAAAAAAACCTTTTATTTAAAATAGATACACAGTCGATATAAATTTTACATTAAAACAAAAGTAAAAAAACTCTTTAAGTGAAGTTTTTTCAAATATAAGTTATTGAACTTTATGTTGATTTTATTGTTCGATTTTGCAATCGTTATTAGATCTAGATTTTGGCTATTTTTACTAGATTAGATAAAGACGCGGATACAGGAGAGCAAAAATAAGAGTAAAATGAGCAGGTAGCTCCGTTCGTCATAAAAGGGGACAAATCATGACCCCCTTAGGCCCCTTATTCACAGTTGATTTTTGGGAGTATTTACTGGCAGATGTAAAATGAGAGAGTTTGTTGCGTTAGAAAATATTTAAACGGCTACAAGGCAATTTAAAGGGTAGTAGGAGCTGGTTCTTGGACTGGTAATATAAATCTCCTTTCTGATTTGGATTCTATGTAGAGCATAATCTATAATTGTTAATTGTAAATTAACAAGGAAAAAAATGGGCGTGATGATTGACGGTCAATGGCAGGATGTTTGGTACGATACTTCCAAGACGGGTGGCGCATTTAAACGAGAGCCTACCCAATTTCACTTTGCAATCAGTAATGCACCCAAAGCACGTTTTCCTGCTGAAAAAGGACGTTATCATTTGTATGTATCCTTTGCTTGTCCATGGGCACATCGTACTTTGATCTTCAGGAAACTGAAGAAATTGGATGATTATATAGATGTGTCTATCGTTCATCCTCACATGCTTGAAAAGGGGTGGGAGTTTAAAAAGGGAATGGGGGCTAGTGGGGATACTCTTTATGGATTGAATTATTTATATGAACTTTATGTTAAAGCAAATAGCAACTACAGCGGTAGAGTAACCGTACCTGTATTATGGGATAAGAAGGAAAAAACAATTGTAAATAATGAATCAGCAGATATTATTCGTCAGTTCAATCAAGCGTTTAACCATTTAACAGGTGATACGAACGATTTTTACCCAGAAGCACTCCGTACGAAAATTGATGTGCTTAATGACCGAATTTATAATGCAATTAATAATGGGGTGTATCGCTGTGGTTTCGCTACAACTCAGGCATCGTATGAAGAGGCATATATCACATTGTTTGATTTGCTTGATGAACTGGAAATACGTTTGAGCAGCCGAAAATATTTGTTCGGAGAGCATTTAACTGAAACTGATTGGCGATTGTTCACCACGCTTATTCGTTTTGATGTAGTATATTATAGCCATTTCAAAACTAATAAACAGCGAATTTGTGATTACCGAGCTCTGCAGCGTTATTTGGAGCGCTTGTATTACCATCCTGGGGTACGAGAGACCGTAAATTTTTTACATATCAAACAGCATTACTATTTTAGTCATAAGACTATCAATCCAACCCAAATTGTACCCTTAGGGCCAAAACTACAGTTTGATTAAGAAGCAGCTTAAGTGAAGCCAACGTTTTAACCTGGCATCGCCAAGACTTCTCTAATTTCTTAAGTTAATCAGTATTTCAAACTGAATTCCAAGATTATTTGTTTGGTCACTCTGAATTTATAGAGTTCCTTCTTTTAAGTTAGGTTTAGGGAGGTTAATAAATTGTTTTTAAGTAGAGCGCTTAAATTTGACTGCTTCTTCAGAGCCACCAGTCATTCCCAGCTGTGTAAGGAATGCCTTGGCGATTCGTTCAGAGGTCAAATAAGCGGGCCAGAAGGGTTGGGACAAACCCGAATTCTTGCATCGTTTGTATTAAATGACTCTTAATCGCATTAGCAAGAGTAAAATGAGCAAGTTCCGTAGCTGCATTGCAAATATAATTTAAATTTGGCTCACTTTAATTGCCTCTATAAATTTTATAGTCCACAATAATTGTGAATGAGACAAATTTATTTGCCATTATCTGCAGATTCGGCTCTGCCGCCGAGAGTTTCTATTACGCAGGGAACAATTTTGACAGGAGGTTTTTAGTGATTAAAAAAGTAAAGTCTGTGGCGATTATTCTTGCAATTTGCTCAGTCTTTTTTACTGGAGCGAGAGCACAAGAGCACCCTGTGACCATTTTTGAAAATGTGCGTATCTTTGATGGGAAAAACCCAACCCTTTCCGGACCTTCGTATGTTCTAGTCCGTGGCAACATCATTGAGCAGATTACGAACACTCCCATTGCTATAGACCCGCGAACTAACACCCGTGTCATAACCGGTGGGGGAAGAGTGCTGATGCCTGGTCTCAGTGACATGCATTGGCATGCGATGTTTGTTCGCCCCACTCCCAGTCAGATGCTATCAAACGACATTGGATACACGACGCTGCTGGCAGGCGCGGAAGCCACTGCCACGCTGATGCGTGGATTTACGACAGTCAGGGATATGGGCGGTCCTGTCTTTGCCCTTAAGCGCGCCATTGACGAAAATATTATCCCCGGCCCACGTATTTATCCATCGGGCGCGATTATCACGGTTACGGGTGGCCACGGAGATTTCCGTGAACTTTGGGAATTGCCGCGAACTCCTGAGGCAATGAGCCGTATAGAACAGCTTGGTGGAAGCGTGATTGCGGACAGCCCGGATGCAGTTCGAAAACGCACACGCGAACAACTCATGCAAGGTGCGTCCCAGATCAAACTGACTGCGGGTGGAGGTGTAGCCTCGCCTCTTACTCCCCTTGACATCACCACCTTCAGTGAACCTGAATTGCAAGCAGCTGTCGAAGCAGCTGCAGATTGGGGAACCTATGTGGCTTCGCACGCCTATACGCCAGATGCCATTCGGCGTTCCATAATGGCAGGCGTCAAAGTGATCGAGCATGGTCACCTTATGGATGAAGCAACGGCCAGCCTCATGGCCCAAAAAAACATCTGGTTAAGTACACAACCGTTTGTAGACACTAGCGGTGCAGCCATGCTTACACCTACCCAACAGGCACAGATGCATCAAATTATCCAGGGGACTAACTCAATGTATGGGTTTGTGAAGAAGTTCAAGATCAAAACTGGCTTTGGGACCGATATTCTTTTCTCAAAAGCATTGGCAGAGCGTCAGGGGCAGGGTATTGTAAATCTCACACGATGGTTTACACCCGCAGAAGCACTTATCATGGCGACGTCTACCAATGGGGAGTTGCTGGCGTTTTGTGGTGCACGCAATCCCTATCCAGGCAAATTGGGAGTTGTCGAGGAAGGTGCATTGGCCGACCTTCTCCTCGTCGATGGCAATCCTCTGCAAGATATAGGCCTTGTCGCAGATCCTGAAAACAAGTTTCTCGTTATTATGAAGGATGGAGTCATCTACAAGGACATTATTCCCTAAATAAAGGTTCCTCATACTAATAATTTCAAATGATCAGCTTTTTCAAATTAAGTTAACTATGGGATTGAAAAAAAATCATTTTACTTTCTTCTAAATAATTACTTCCCACGGGTTTAGAAGTTCCACACCTGTTTCTTTAAAGTCTTTAATATTTCTTGTTACTACTATCAAGCCATGAACTAATGCAGTAGCCGATATAAGAGCATCTCGTTCAGAATGAGGATTCGGAATATGTAATTTTGCGCAACGCAGTGCAACTGCAACATCTAAATTTAGAATCCTGTCTGAAAAAGATGGTAATACATGAGAATCAAGCCAACGACGTAAAATCGCTCCCTGAGTGGGATCTTTACGTTCTTTCTGCAAAACTCCAGCTTCTATTTCAAGAATGGTAATTACCGACAAAAATAGCGAGGAAGCGGATACTGCCCTAGCCCAAGATAATACATTTGTATCCGCTTTTATCCCTTTCCTTAATTCAGAAATTATATTCGTATCTAGTAAATACATTACTCAAATTCCTCAACACGATAAATTGATCTTTTTATATTAGGTGCTTCGAAATCGATATCTGATGAGTCAGGCATAGCCAATAAGTCAACGATAGTCTCTTTAGTTTGGGTTAATTTTAAATAATCTTCAATCGATAAAAGAACATGGGCTGGATGGCCCCTATCAGTAATGAAAACAGGTCCTTGCCTGGTAGCTTTCTTTATTTTACTGACATCTTGATTAAATTCACGACTGGAAAATGAGGAAATAGTCATCTTAAGCCTCAGCTAAAAAATGTAGACAAGTAACTACATTATAGAGCAAATGTAGTTACTTGTCTACATGGTTCACGTAAAAATAACGGGGCGGCCTGTTGAAAAATATGATTAAATAAAAATGAAAATTAAAGTGGATAAGTCGCTTTTCAATATTTCAAAAAGGCAAATTAAAAACAATAGAATAACTAAGCCTATTTACTACGAGAAATAAAATTAGATAATGTAAAATACACTCAACAAGATAGTTAGGTAAATGAATGAAGAAATTTAATAGTTACTCCCTTATGTTAATTGGAATGTATATTCTGTCATTTATAGTTATGGAGTATGGGAGAAGTGGCTGGACTGAAGGACTCTCTAGCTTGCCAATCATTATTTTCATTGTATTTTGGTCAGAAAAAATAACCAATTATTTAAAAGACAGGAATAATCAACCAACGCACATAATATTTTATATAGATACATTTATTATCAACTATAGTCTTATATTGGCACTTGTCACGTCATTAGTGTTTCAACGGAGTAATGTTGATGCTCGAGGATGGTGGCCAGTAGCCATTATTTTTGGTGAATTATTCGCCCTATTGTTAGGTGTAGTATTTGCACTATTGGCTTTAATGTTAAATAAGCATCATGCTCGATACACTAATGGTTTTGCTATAGCTATCTTTGTTGGCTATGTCATTTTTAGTTTATTACCTTGGCGCTTTGTATATTTAGGTTCAATGGATGGATTCATGAGCTACATAATTTTATTGTTTATGTTTCATTTAGTTATTTGTTTATATCAGAAACTAAAAAATCAGCGTTGACAATTTGACCTTAACTCCAAAGTGCAGCGATTGGAACCGCAAATAGATTTTCTCCAAATGCAGTTGTATGATCGCCATCGTATAAAAGAATGCCAATTTTAAATTGTTTATTAGTTATTTCTTTTAATTTTTTTAGTCCAAGGAAATCTTTTTGGTTGATAGAAGAAGCGGCTTTTATTTCAATTCCAATGATTTCATCAAGACTATTTTCTATAACCAAATCAACTTCAACTTTGTCTTTATCTCGAAAATGAGAAAATTTTAGCTTTTCATCTGTAAAATAAGATTGTTTTTTCAATTCATTAAATAGGAACGTTTCAAGTAATGAACTGTATATTTCAGGATTTAATATTATTTTTTCTATAGTTAACCCACGTGCAGCACAAATAATTCCAGTATCTACAATATGTATTTTTGGTGTTTTAATTAATCTTTTATAAGCATTTGTATGCCATGCGGGTAAGAATTCAACAAGAAATAATTGTTGAAGTAGGGCTGTGTATTTTTTGACAGTTATGCGATTTAGTCCGACTTTTTCACCTAATTCACTAAAATTAATGAGTTTACCAGAATATAAGGTTAAAATTTCTAAAAGCTTATTCATATCATCATGATATTCAATATGCTCCAAATCACGAATGTCTTTTAGTATAAGACTTTGTAAATAACTGTTGTACCATGCACGAATTCTTGATTCTTTTTCTCTTTACACTGGTTCTGGGAAGCAGCCTGTAACGATTCTTTGTATTACATGATTCCTCACTCTTATTTCTTTTGTAATTGGTGCTTTGTCTTGTAGCAGTTTTTGTAAAAAAGTTGGGGTTCTGCCTAATATCTCATATTCTGATAGAGTACTAAGAGGTATCATTTCCATTCGACCAGCCAATGATTCTGATAAAGCTGGAAGCAATAGAGCATTTGCAGAACCAGTTAATAAAAAGCGTCCTGGGGTTCGATTTTCATCCACTGATTGTTTAATAGAAATAAATATCTCGGGTAAACGTTGGACTTCATCTAATACAATTGATTTATTTGTTGGGATGTTTCGGATAAAGCCAATAGGATCCGATTTCGCAATGTTTAATTGTGCGGCATCATCAAAGGTTATATATTCCCATTTTTCATTTATAATATCTTTGACAATTGTGGTTTTACCGGATTGTCACGGGCCCATAATATATACTACAGGCGTATCTTGTAATGCATTGCATATGTTATTTTTTATATATCGTTTAAACATTGATTTATCTCATAATTTACAATAAATTAGCGCGGCTATTTGTTTAATGACTTGTCGTCCAATTGTTTATTATAGTGTCGTCTAATTGTTTTCTCTTTTACCATCCGGATTTAGAGTATAGAAGAATTGAGAGGACAAGTGGGATACAGCATAAACAGGGAGGGGTTTGAAAAAAACATCCATTATTGATTATCCTTTTTGATTTTTATTCAATCTAATAAAGTAGTGTCAATCTGAAACTCTCTCCCTGAGTAAGAAATTTAATGGAGCTCTTTTTGAATTATTTGACCTTGTTGTAAATGAAACTTTATATGAGGACGAGTTGCTATTACAAATTCCTTTAATGATGAGTTAGACACATTTTTTAACAAGTTGTCATCTATCATTTTCAAAACAGCGGTATGTCCAGAAACCATGGCATTAATATAAGCTTTATCAAAATCTTTACTCTTTAGAGTGGATAAAGTAGCCAATCCTTTTACTCCTTCTTTTTGAAGAAAACTAACCGTTGAGCTGTCAACAGGAGCTAGGCCAATTTTCTTACTTAGCTTTAAAGCTTCATTTAAATTTTGTGTATGTTGCGTTTTAAGCATTTGAGCATAGTTCTTGATTTGTGGAGTTGTGTTTTTTTTTAAAGCTAATTTTGCTAATGCAATTTCATTTTTATCCACTGTTATCAAAATGGCTATAATTTCACCATCTTTTTGTGTTTGAGCCTTCCTGTTCTTCAGAGAGTTGGTATTAGGTTCAGTTGCGGCATAAGAGTTTGTAGCAAAAATAGAAGTTCCTATACATATTGAAATAATCAACGATAAAATTTTTTTTGATTTCATTATACGATTCCTTATAGATTAAATATTCTAATTCCCTCCAAGTAATAACTTATATTAAGAAATAACTCAACCTGGATAATAAATCTGAATGGGTCTCTTTTTTCTGTTAACGACTGCAAAAGAAGTTAAAGTATGAAGACGTACGGTGGTTTTACTCATTCTTGTAGAAGGATGTGAAAATAAACATCATCAAATGCCCCACTGCAATGTTTTCCAACTGCGGTTACTACTCCCTCTCTCCAGCCTTGAGATATTACTTTTTGAGTTCCCATTTTTTGTAATTTCATCTTGAGTTAAACCTGATTTTTTTCGCATAGAAAGCAATATGTCTATTATTGCAAACTCTGTTTAAAGTAAATCATATTCTGCTTTTACTTCTGGGTTTTGGAGCGCTTTATTTATTAGATTTTGAATACCTATTACTTGTTTCAATTGAGATATTATTTTACAAATTAAGGATAAAGAGGGGGTTAAAACAGTACTAGTTATCAACATGTCACTTACTGCTCGAGTGTGAATTGATTTCACTGACAAGTATGGTTTTAAAAGTCATTAGATGTCTATACCAGAATACAATATTAAATTTATGACGCCTCGCCATAAGGTTTTTTATTTTGACAATTTGTCTACTTAATAGTACATTAGACGCTGATTTTTTCAAAAGAATAATGCCATGTTATACAATGATAATGTCTACCTACTCACTAACAAATTCTATACTATCCCTGCTTACAAAGATTACCATCAAGCAAAAAACGCTCATTTAATAAAAATGGATCTGAATTATCAAGAGAAGAACCCACAGGAGAAATGGGCTTTACTCATGGCACAATTTGAAAATTCGCTGCAAGAAAATGACATGCCAAATATCTCATTAGAGGCCTTCAGGGACAGTTTATCTGTGTTTAAGCGTAAGCGTGAGGGGACATCAGCCAGCTTATTTAATTTATCATTAACGCAATGTGTTAATTATTTTGAAGAGTTTCATTTTTTATATACTACCAATGACTTGCGTTATAAACTGAAGTCGACTGAAAAAAAGGCATTGTTGCAATCAATCAGTGAGGCCATGGGTACATGTGAAACTGGAATAAATGGTCGATTTTATACAGCATTACAAGATCACCGAAAAGACAGCGACTGGATTCAAGATGAAATGTCGAAGATACGCTGTGAAGTATTGCATCTATTACATAATAATTATGGCAGTGAAGATGTCCATACTTACAATAAGCTGGTCGCGTTGGCTAATAAAGAAAATTTAGGAATCGTCACCAAAGAAGAAATATTGGATGCTCATGAAGGCTTAGTTGATACTCGTGCCGTAAAAGCATTTTTTATGCAAGAGTATCCAATATTGTTTGAAAAGTATGAAAAACAAACCATTGATAACCTCACTAATCACTATTTGAGCGAACTGATCTCTACTCTTGAACTATCTAGCGTAGACTGGATTAACAGCCCGTTGACCTTTCCTGCTAATAAAGCAATTATTTTACAACAGTCTATAGACGGTCATTTTAATGGGGCAAATCTTACTGATATAGTGGATTCATTAGGCGAAATGTCAGAGGACTACTCACAGTTCACGTTGAAAACAAAAAAAGACATAGAACCGATAATAAAACGTTTGGTTACCGAAAAATTATGTGCTGATCAATACTACGTTAGCTTGGAGGAATTAAAAGACAACCGTGCAACACATCCAGATTTACGTATAAGAAAAGGCGTATCACTTGAGAGTTTAATCAATGTATATGAAAGCTTGCAACAGAATGACGACCAGCAGATACGTGATGCATTAAGCCAAAATTCGCAGGTATTACTGAGTTATCCCGAACTTATATTGAGTCAAATCAAATCAAACCCTACTCTTCTATTGAAGATTCCCCGTTGGCTAAAAGCAGACACGCGATTTATTGATGGCGCAATGGTTATTCTTGATGAGACGTTGTGTAAAGCGATTGTGGAGGAGGACAATGAGAGAATTGACAGTGTCACGGCCAAAATTCTGCATTTAATTGAATCCGAATGCGGCTACTTACAGACATTATCTCCACCTATTTTGAAAAATGCACGCGTAGCGATGAGGCTATTAGAAAGTAATGCTTTATTTTTTGGTTACATGGATGATTCATTACAAAGCAATCAAGAGCTACTTGCGCAAGCAAAACAAGCAAATCCGTTTAGTGATGTCTCTGTCCATTATACCAACAAAAAATGGCTTGATATTGTAATGACAGCACATCCCGATATGCATTGGGATCTTCCGAGCCAATATGATCAGGAACCGAGTTTAGCGCTTCCCGCGCAGCCTCTAACCTATCATCAAGCGTTGGCTAATTTTTTGCGAATAAAAACTTTTCTCACATTATTATCGCCACAACAATTAACTGCGAGTGACGTCCTTAAGGTTATTGATAAAATAAATCCTGATTTAGTACTCAAGGCTATTGAATACCGTAAAATACACTCCTTCACACCCTTACCGTTCTTTGACAATAATAGAGCAGTCAATGACTTGAAACAATTTAATCAGGATATTAAAACTCGGTTGAATCTCGATTGGAGTCAAGACTACCTAGCTATTAGACGACGAGCTTGCGAGCAGGAAAATTTTGCATCCATTCGTAATCCTTTTTGCAAAAAAAATGCTGTAACGTATTTATCTAAAACAAAAGATTGGTTTACAGGCTTTAAACAATACCAAGCCTATCAAACAAGTAAAGAAAAATTATGGGCAGAGCTAATGGCCATTGCAAGCGCATGCTATGAACTTGTTATCTCCTTATTCAAAATCTGCTTATTATCCTTAGCTCTTGTCTATGTTTTACCAATTTTATCTAAAATAATAGCGCCTTATTTTTGGTACGGTTTTTTATGCAGTATAATCCTCTCAACACTCAATGATTGGTTTATAGGCAATCGTCTATTGGCTACTGTCAGTGACGTCATTTGGCGAATAATATTTCTGGATATTGAGTTTTTGTTTACCGTTGGTTTATCACTAATCGTGACAGGGTTAAGGAGTGCTAACCAATTGTTTAAAGTAATGAGTAGCAGTTATATCTTGTTAACTACATTATTAAAGGCAACTTTATCTTGCTTCGGAAAAAACGAAAATCTTGCTGCTACTTTAGAGGATACCTGTGACAAGGCGCTCGTGCGATTAGATAGTATCGATGAGATTTCTGCTCAAGAAAAAAGTGATGTATTGCGAGCATTGCTATTGCAGGTAAAAGCTGATGTCAATGAACAAAATTATACATTTAAAGAACGGCTAGGACAAAAGTACCACATTGTGCATCATGATCAAGAACATTATGTTTCTTTCTTGGAGGTCGCATCCCAACGACGGGCGCATCGGGGTGGATTTAAATTGAATAAACAACCGGATTCTATGCGCTTTTTCAGTGCAGCCACGACAACTGAAAAGTTAATGGGGGTTTTAGAAACTCCAGTTATAAGTATTAAATAATTAAACTCAGAGAGTTAGGTATAGGACGAGTCTATTTATTGAGCAAATATTCATAATGATTTTATTAATGAATAATAGCAAACGTGTAACAGTGTGTTTTTCTGGATTCCAAGAAATAGAATCTGAAGCAAGTTTGAAAAAATCCAACTAGATTTTGCTAATAATTTTAGCTGATTTTTGTCCGCATTTTGCTTGATCATATCCTGTAGGGTTATACTCAATGTCAAACCTTATCCAAGCGCCATTTATCAAAGCTTCATTTATTGAGTCTTCCTAAAGGATAAGTTACATGTTAAGTGTCATCCAATTAGTAACTCAGGCTGAGGTATGTGTTGAGACCTTTGCTCTTGGTACCATCCAAAGAGGTATTATGGCTTTAGTTGGTATTGAGAAAACAGATACTGAAAAAGAAGCCGAGAAATTATTTAGTAAGATATTGAATTATCGGATATTTCCAGATACAAATGGGAAAATGAATCTTAGTTTGAAAGACATACAGGGTGGGCTGTTGCTTGTTCCACAATTTACATTAGTAGCTGAAACAGATAAAGGCACGCGACCTGGTTTTTCAACAGGCATGCCACCTGAAGAAGGAAGGCAATTATTTGAATACTTGATAGAGCATGCTAAAAAACAGAACGATGTTTCAATAGCTAGCGGTTGCTTTGGTGCTTATATGCAAGTCAATTTATGTAATGATGGTCCTGTGACATTTATACTTCAAGTATAGGGAGGAGGGTTTAATGTATCTAGTGATTGAAACTGAACGACTTATTTTACGCCAACTTCACACGAGTGATGAAACGCCATTGAATGGAGCAATAGAATGAACTGTCAAACCACTTCGATTTTATATTCAAGGGAATCTATTTATTTCTAAACTATGATCATGTGATAATGAGATTAGAGTCATTGAGATAAGGAGTGTTCATGTTTTTAAAGCAATGTAATATTGATAAAACGGACAGAATGAATCGTGTGGTGATTGGTGCTATTTTGTTTTTCGCAGCACTCATTGGTATGGGCAAGGTATTTTTTATGGTGGTTGGGCTTGTTTTAGTGGTTGAAGGCTTAATTGGTTGGTGCTCTATTCCTTATTTGATCAGTAAAATCAAAGGAAAATAGTATATTTAAGTTGAGACTTTTGCTACAGATGAAAAATAAGGGATATTAAGCTAATGTCATTCTATAACTGTTAGAGTAGAAACATTTCTCCTCTAGTTAATGACGGAATTTTTGATGTTGCCATGCCACTGGATTATGAGCATTTAGCTGCAGAGAGGTGGAATCGAACCATCGGCACCAGGATTTTCAATCCTAATAATTCAATTTTTATTAATTATTATTAAACCTTCTCTATCTTTTTATTCGACTTGATAAACAAACTTATTGGTAAGGCGAATAATTTAATTTCATTTTGCGAGAAAGGTAAGTGCTATTTTTTAGTCCCGTAGGGGACTAAAAAATGAACGGACGCAGGACAGCCAGGGCCGCCGGAGGCATACTTGTCGCGTTGTGCGATTAGATTTCAGCCATGGATTGCTGAAATCTATCAGGAGCTAGCGACACTATCGGATCTTTCTAAGCGATACTCTTATCAACAAGGTAATGCAAATAACATTCCATTCGAGGATAATACTTTTGATATGGTTACTTGCCAAACCCTATTAATTCATGTTGGTGATGTTGATCATGTTTTAAGTGAAATGATTAGAGTATTAAAACCAGGTGGTTTGTTAGTTACGGTGGAACCGAATAACATTGCCCGTAGTCTATGTTTAAGTACATTTAAAAGAATGGTCTAAAAATTTATTCTGGATTTGGAATAAAGAGGACATTAAACGATATTATTTAGCCGGTGGTGGTGAATCAGAGAAGTTTGATTTTTATTGGGATAAAGCGTTAGATCGTCAAAATGACCGCGTTCTTAAAGGGATTGAAAACGGTGAATATGCTGCCGTAGGGGGAAAATTAACTTTTTGTATCTCTGGAAGAAAATAATAATGATGTAAGGTGCGCATGATGCACTGTCGCGAAATGTTTAGGGCACGTTTGAGGAATAAAAATTAAAGGATTTTTTTGATTTTAAGTCATCAATAAGGTATCATAATTTGAAATAATATTTTCAATACGCAGACTTTTTATTTGGCGCCGGAAATTGAAAAGACGTATGCGGCCACAAAGTCCACTAATGCTCTGGCTTTCGGTGAACTGTTTGTAGGTATGCAAAAATCATTGACTTCTCAATGGTTGGGGCAATTGGGATTGGCGGCCGCCACCACCGGCAGGGCCAAACTGCAGGGCGTGTATGGGATGATGCTGACTCTGAATTTGATAATTACAGCTACCTTTACAAAGTACGAAACTCTCGCCTAGCTGTACAAGCTGTTGCTTGATAAAGGTTATTGGGCAATGCCCTGGGTGAGTGCAAGCCTTGGAGTGGGGTTTACCGTGCCCATGATTTTACCAATACACCCTTGATTTTTGAGGTCTTGCCGAATTCTAATTTTGCAGATCACACGACAACGGCCTTTACTTATATGCCAGGTAGGTGGCGTGCAAAAAGCGTTCACCTCTACACCAATGGTGTTTTATTGAATCTTACTCATGTGGCATAAGGACTGACATCATGCAAAGAAAAAAAAGACATTATTTTAGGAATACCATACTAACCGCCTTTTTCTCCTGTTTAATGCTGTCTGGCGTGCAGGCGGCGAGGCCCTTATGGACGTTTGTACCACAAACACCGACCGACATCACTACCGCGAAAGGGAGTAGCGCGCAGGTTATTTACACGATACAAAATCAATCTTCGAGAGCCAAAACTTTGGTGATGAAACCCATTGCTGGGATAAGTCAAAGCACATCCTGCCAGCTTCCTGCGAAAGGAATTTGCACACTGACGCTCAACGTGAATGGCTCCGCCTTGCAGGGAGATATTGTGGGTGGCCCGGTATTGTGCCAACAGGGTAATGCCTTACAGTGTTACCAGCCGAGTCCAGCCAATATTTTACGTATTCGTCTGGCACAGCAGCCACCCACAACGCTGTCTCCTCTTACACAAAACCTGGCCCTGTCCATCAACAACCCCGGAGCCGACCCTGCACTGGTTGGTAATGCTCGCATCATTCGAATAGAAAATACGGGCTCCATACAGGCAAACAACCTGCAGGTAAGTACGTCCGGATTTCCAGCCGGCACCTTGATTAGCAATAATGGCTGCACGGGCACGCTGAATGCAGGAGTTACCTGCGACATTACCATTACCCCGGGTGGTACGGCCAGCCCTGACAACAGTTCTAATGCTTGTACCACATCGCCAGGAACAGAACCTGTACCGACCATTGTTACAGTCAGTGCTGATGACGCTCCATCCACAGATATCAATGTCTTGGTATTGGGATATGGTTGTATTTATCAAGGCGGATTTTTGTTTTCCGTCGATGATGCCACTCTTAATACCGGAAGTATCGGTGGGAAAGTAGCGGCGTTGTCGGATGAAGAAAGAAATCCAGGTGTCTTTACTTTTCAATGGGCAACAGTATCCAATATCACGGGAGCGGACAGTATCACGGATGGATTAAGTAACACTAATGCTCTTGCAAACCCTGCGGGTCAATATCCAGGCGCACAAGCCTGTCTAGCTAAGAGTGACCAAGGGTTTATTGACTGGTTCATGCCGGCAATTTGCGAGTTGGGACGCTTTGTAGGGGCAGGGGGTTCTGATGCTGGCTGTGGCACTACCAACCCCAACTTATATACAACATTGTATATAAATAATTTGGGGGCTTTTACCAATGACAACTACTGGAGTTCTACCGAGTTTTCCAGCAATCCTATGGTCGACGCCTGGCTTCAGAGCTTCATCAATGGCATCCAGAATGGCGTCACTAAGGTCTTCGATGTTCGAGTTAGGTGTGTTCGGGCTTTTACCCCTTAAACCCTTTACCC
>NZ_JBAQZB010000063.1:0-7828 GCF_049790535.1 Legionella sp. | reverse complement strand
TAGGCCGAACTGTTCCTTGATGAAAGATACTTCGGTTCGAGTTCCATACAACCAGATATTGAACTGTCCTTTTTTAAACATCCGCATAATCTCAAAACCTTTAATCGTTGCATAGGCAGTTTTCATGAACTGAAATCCCCTGCCTGGGTTAATAAGGCGCTTAAGCTTTCCATGATCTGCTTCCAGGCCTGGGACTAAAGATCGTGCGGTGAAGTGCCAAAATTAGTCCTCACACTGGAAAATTTTTGATCTTTTCATCATAAGCCTCTTGTGCATTCGATAAAGATAATTTCGAGTACACTTCAAGTGAGGCGCGGGTTTCATGGCCTGAATAAGGTTGTATTAATGCATCATCAACACCTTGGCTTTTTAACCAAGTGAATAAAAAATGTCTTAATTTATGGGGTGAAACAGTATGGCTCATTCCCGCTATTTCACTGTATTTTTCTAACATTTTCCGTATGCCGCGATCTGAATATGGTCTTTTCCATGATGACTCAAATAAGCTAATCTGCTTGTTTTTATTAGCATTTGATACGTGCATCGCCAATGGTTCTCGAAAACTTTTTGGAAACGGAACTATTCTATCTTTTTTCCCCTTTCCTGCTACAATTCTCATCTGGCAACGATCAAAATCAATGTCTTCCACTGTAAGACGAATAAGTTCGCTGACGCGGATCCCGGTATAGAGTAATACTTTGATAATTATCATATCTTGCATATTTTTTGCCTGCCAAACCACTTCATAATACTTCCGCATCTCAGTTTCTGTTGGCACATAAGGTAGCTTTTTGGCTTCTGTAGTTACAGAAACATTGAGCTCTTTTCGCAAGTGCTGAAAAACAGCGCGAATATAATTATAATCAGGGGCCTCATGACGAAAATATTTGATAATTTGCATTGCTTTTTTATGTGGGCCAGTTCGTTTTTCCATACTAAGCCGCCTCTTTTAGTATAGGATGATTAACTGCAAGCCGTGTATTTAAATTTAATAGAAAAATACCATATGGATTGAGGTGTTCATGGAGTAAGGGAGTGATGGTTCGCTTATCTTCCAGCACCATTTTATCTAGCCAATGTGACTCTTTAATCACTTGCTGTAGCATCAATGTATTAATATAAACCATACATAGTTGCAGTAGATGCAGACAGAGCATGGAGTCTTTCGGTAAATCTTCCTCAGGATTCCTGTATTGATAGGCACCTTGTACCCATATTTCTTTGACACGCAGCTTATCTCGTAGATTTCTAAGAACACAGATTTCATAATTGATGCGATTAATACGTTCACTATGCTCTGTGTTTTCGATAACAAAAGACCGATGTGATTTTTTCACAGCACCATCAATAGGAACTGCAAGCTTTGTTGAATAATAGGTTGTACCACTGTCCAACTCCGATTGGATCATATCTAAAGCTTTAATGATCGGTTGATAATGCGTATTACGTGTATCGAATTCTAGTAACTCAAGAACAGGTGCTATCATGCGACGATAATGATGCACATAGGAGTTTCTTGCACGATCATGGATCAGGCTATCATAGGTGTTTTGTTTTTCAGGATCTTTCTTGTGGATAGCCTCCAAGGTTTCTTTTGAAACTACCGAATATATAGCGGTTTTGATAACCTCATCTTCGCGCTCAAGAATTGTGCTAATTAATGTGTTGAGCAAGACCTTTCGATTACAGTTTTTTTTAATTTCAATTACTTTTGATAATTCTTTTCTCAGTTTATTTTCACCCGATGTAATTATCTTTTTTGTTAATCTGATTAAGAGTTCAACGAGATTGTCAGTAACTTGCAGTTTTTTGATGAGAGAAAAGATTGCAAGCAATGCATATCGATGATTTTCAAGCATTGCCTTAATGGCGCTAGGATATTTAGTGCAAATATTGCGGTAATAACGCTGTAGTAATTTGTTTGGGATGTTCTGGAGGCAGTCAGGTAAAGAAAGTGTTTTTAAGAATTTTAGTTTCTTTGCTTCGCTGAGTATCGTTTTTAACGATAAACCTCCTGGCCATCGTTTAAAAACAGATAATCTCGACATGTTATTTTGTTCAATCAACAATAATTCATCAAGGCTAGTTTTGGTGTCATTATCCAGTCCTGTAAAAATCAATTCAAATAGTAGTTCTTCATGTTGATGCCTCGCACTTTTAATAATTCGCTCTAATGAGTCATCGCTAGGACGTTCAATTTTTTGTTTTACTAAAAAATCAGTCACCCGTTCTTTCAGTTGTTCCAAGTTCAATGTTTCTTGGGGAAATACCGTATCAAACAACCAATTTTTAACCAATACATCATCTTTTTGACTGATAGCTCTTGACTGAAAATAATTTCTTATTTCTTGGCAATATGTCACTTGTGTTTTTTTAGGTAAGGGTTTTATCTGTGGGGATAAATCTAAGTTTTTAGCAACTTTGTAAACTATCTTAGTCGATATATTTTCTATATTTTGAAAAAAGGCCATGTGTATTTCATAGTGCTTCAATTGCAGCGCAAAATAGAGGCGATTTTTTGTATGTTTGGTTTGAAGTAGAGTGAGTTCTTCGTCATTAAACTGCCATCGGGATCTCGTCATGCCTTATCCTGATTCAATACATTAATTTCATGTAGTTGTTTGGCATTTACAATGGCTGCATGTAGTTTGGCTTCCATCAGGGCTTTAGGCGGTAATTGTGTTAAATATTGAGAAACATGAATACCAGCTTCATCTAACTCAAGGTATTCGACATCTTCTTCATCTTTATGTGCACAAAGAATAATGCCTATTGGTTTTTCTTCACCGGGTTTGCGCTCATTTTTATCAAGCCAACGTAAATACCACTCCATCTGGCCTTTATGCTCTGGTTCAAAGCGATCTAATTTTAATTCAATCCCGACCAATCGACGCATACCCCGGTGGAAAAACAATAAATCAAGATATCGGTCTTTTTGTTTTGTCGCCATTCTTTTTTGACGAGCTACAAAACAAAAATCAGTTCCAAGTTCTTGAATGAATTCTTCAATATGATCAAGGATGGCGTGTTCTAAATCTGATTCTGAATGCTTCGTTTTAAGTCCGACAAAATCCAAAAAAAAGGGGTCTTTAAATACAAGATCAGGGGTTAACTGCTGTGTTTGTGCAAATTTTTCAAGTTCATATTTAATGATATCCTCAGGTCGCTTACTAATAGCTGTCCGCTCAAACAACATGGAGCCAAGCTTTTCTCGTAATGTCCGCACGCTCCATTGCTCAATGCACGCCATATGCAGATAAAAGTCTCGCTTCATCTCCTCATCCATCTGGCAAAGCAATACCACATGAGACCATGACAATTGTCGCGACACTGTAGCGACAATCTTATGATTTGAGTAAAGTTTAGCAAAACGAACCATCCTAAATAACGCTGACCGACTATAACCTTTACCAAATTGCTGACTTAATTGCTTTGAAACACTCTCAATAACTTGATCACCATATTCTGCTCGTTTATCAGCGAGAATTTCGTCATTGATCCTTTTTCCAATAGCCCAGTAGAGTAAAACAACCGTTGAATTTACTTCTGTTGCAACCCGCTGTCGACCTTGGTGAATTAATTGAACGACATCGACCATTAGTTGTTTGTATTGCGGGCTTTCTGGCAAAGATATATTTTTATTGCTCATTAAAGTTCCTATAACGGTCTGTATCGGAAGTAAATGCCGCGCCGCCTTAATAATTTAAGAGCGGATTCTAGCAAAAACAACCAAAGAACGAAAGTCATTTGTAAATTCGGAAATTTAATAATTTTGGTACTTCATCGCACGATCTTTAGTCCCGGGCCCAATTATCGTTCCAGGACTTCATTACAGCAGGGTATTTTTTACCCCATTTTTCACCGAGCTCTAGCAGATAATGTTCAGCCATCTCTTTACTAGAAGCTCGATAAACCAGCTTTAAATCAGCCATAAAAGTTTTTTGGTCTTTACTTACAACATATTTCAATGAATTACGTATTTGATGAACGATGCATAGCTGAATTTCTGATTTTGGAAACACATCAGCAATAGCCTCAGGAAAACCCTTCAAACCATCAATACTTGCAATAAGTAGGTCTTCAACACCGCGGGCACGTAGGTCATTAATGGAGTACATTTTGCGCAAGAATTAAGTGGGAATGTGTCGATTAAAGAAATTTTCCGTTATGCAAAACCAAGTCAAGAAGAAATGCAGAATACCATTGAAGAATTATTTGAAAGCTAATTATTTAGGGTGAGTTGATGAATTACGAAATAGTTTCCATTGAAGAACAACCGCTATCTCGCCTTCTGGTCATACCTAAAATTTCAACATCCCAACAATTATGTGACTGGAATTACATTAGTACATAAGCTATCTTGGCCAGGGTATGTAGGAGATGTGACACTGTTATTACACAAAGCAGCACAATAAACATTACCTGGAGTGCCGGCGAGATCCGCAATCGTCAGTGAAGTATCAGAGAATATTGTTACGCCATTAAAAACACCAGTAGATATTAGTGTAGAAATGTTACAAACTCCACCAATATCGTTAAAAGCATAGTATCTGAGACTTTGACCACTTGCTCCGACTACTCCCAATTGGGAAAAGACAGCGCCAGATATGTCTCCTGTGGAACCAGTAACTGAGTAAAGAGTAGGTAGCGTGGGGTTTACTAATTGAAACGAGATTGAGCTTCTTAATGGTACTCTGCCGCCAATATTCACCAGCATATCCTGAGAAATAAACTGGCCACCTTGTCCTGGTTGTGTGGCAACTTCAATACCAATCTGGCAGACTGAAGGGAAAATTCCATTTGCTGCGAGTAGCCCATTACCGCAATCATTGGGTACCTGGATGCGCGTTATCGGTGATGAAATGCCTGTTATTGACAGCGGTAAAGCTTGAGGAACGTAATTGCTAATGCTGTAAGTATATGTACTTCTTACTCCTGCAACAGAATTTACAGGAATAGCAGGTGTTGGTTGTGATAGCGTAACGGTAGGCTTCGCAAATGCCAATGGTGACATTAATAAACCAGTTACTCCCAAAGAAATCATCCGTAGCTTCATAAACGTATCCTTAAATAATTTAAATTTTTAAACTGAGTCCAAACAGAAGATTTTGAGTTTGGAGTGAAAAGCTAGGGGCTGCTGATAAACTCACCCCATTAGAGGACCCATTCCCAGGAGAGCCATGACCCAAAAAGGCATAGATGTATTCTGCGGTGATATTAAGACGCTCAGTGAGCGCGACACTAAATCCCACTCCCGCATCCCAAGCGACTTTAGCGGTTGTATTCTTCGATAATGATAGGGCGCTGGATGGAACAATGCCTGACCCAGTTGCGGTTTCATTGTAAGACAGGGTGTTCCATGTCGCACCAATACCTAAAATAGCATAGGGAGAAACTCTTTCCCATACAAAAAGATTCGGCTTAACATCAAACATTAAACGTGTACTTGTGACCGGTACTTTAAAACTGTAATTATTAAATTCAGGAAGTCCAAATTGCCAAACACTACCCCTCAAGGTGGCAAATGTTTGATATATGTTCAATTCAAGTAATAAATGGTTGAAATAGCGCTGCTCTTGCAGTAAGTTTTCAAAAAGAGAATAACCTACACCGGCTTTCCAGGCACCATCTGTAGAAGTAAGATTGACGTGATTACTATCGGTTTCAAAGGGAGAAATAACAACGTGGGTGTTGGGAACATTATACCAGTTAACACCTCCTGCTGCTGAAACTTCAAACTTATTATATGTGTTAGTAGAAGGCCCCATTGTGCCAGCTTGCGTGCACGTTGCAGTGAGCAACAGGGCAGACCACGTTAATCTACCCTTTTTTCCTTGTTTTAAAATCATTTTGCCATCCTTAGAGGCCGAGGGTATTATCCACGACGCGACCATTTTTATGTTAAAATTAAAAACAGATTATCTGCCCAAGAAACTTTGTTTTCAATAGGGGTTAAAGTGATTTTCTTAAAACAAAAACCCTATTACTCCGGAAGTTAAGGAGCCGAGCACCACACCAATTTTTACTAATGGCATTAAATTCAAATCACTATACTGATAAGCTAGCGAACCAATAAATAAACTCATGGTAAAACCAACGCCGCAAATTAATGCAATGCCATAAACTTATTGAATCGTTACATTATCTGCCTCAAGGAGTTGTTTAAATTTCACAAAATAACCAAGAGGTAAGAATATACCGATTTGTTTCCCCAACAATAAACCAATTCAATACCTAAAACAATAGGATGGGCAAACATTGAGGTTTTGTCGCAAGAAATTGTCTTCCAGGATAAGATCTGCATTTTTCATGAGGATAGGTCAACGATGCTCAGCTTTAAATGGAAACATTTTAAACAAGATATTATTTTAATGCTGGTAAGATGGTATTTGGCCTACTCACTGAGTTATCGGGATATTGAAGAGTTGGCGTTGGAAAGAGGACTGAAAGCAGATCACTCGACTCTCAATCGCTGGGTGATTGAATATGCACCTCAACTGGAAGAATCTTTTCGCAAACGCAACAAGCGTTCTATGGGTATTTCTTGGCGCATGGATGAGACCTATATCAAAGTGAAAGGCCTATGGGTATACCTTTATCGGGCTGTAGACAGAGAAGGCAATACCGTTGATTTCATGTTATCAGAAAAACGGGACGAACCAGCGGCACGGGCATTTTTTGAGAAAGCTATGGGCTCAAGCGGCATTCCAGACAAGGTAACCATGGATAAAAGTGGCGCTAACAAAGCTGGAATTGATACAATTAATTTACATTTAGCGCTGTTGTTTATGTTGGGTGGACTGTTCGTACAGCTCACTGTGAGACAAATCAAATACCTCAATAACATTGTGGAACAAGATCATCGATTCATTAAGAAAATCACCAAGCCAATGAAAAATTTTAAGGCATTTCACTCTGCGGATGCAACATTAGCCGGTATTGAATTGCATCACATGCTCAGAAAAAAACAGCATACCCAATCGGCCAATCAAACTATTTTTGAACAGTTCTATGGACTGCCAGCCTAAACTCGTCCAAAATAACTCCGTTCGTCATCAAAAATATTTTTGCGACAGAGCCATTAATTAGGATCAAATGATCCAGATTATTCCTTGGATGATGTCATTAACTTTAAGGCGGCGTAAGAATATGCCTACAGTATTAAGTATTAGAGGTTATCGGTTTTTCTTTTTTAGTTTAGAAGGAAATGAGCCACCCCATATTCATATTGAACATGGTGATAAGGTTGGAAAATTTTGGCTGAATCCAGTCAGTTTAGCAAGTTCATATGGTTTTAGAAGTCATGAATTAAGCAAACTTAGACTGTTAGTAATTGAACATAAAGAATTATTTTTGGAGAAATGGCATGAGTACTTTAGCAATTAAATTTGATGATCATGCAGTTGATGTTAATTTTACTAAAACTTCATTGCATTTTGTATTAGCTGATGGTCGGGAAATTTTAGCTCCATTGGAATGGTTTCCAAGACTTCGAGATGCAACAGATGCTGAACGAAAAGACTGGCGCTTTATTGGTAACGGGCTGGGCGTACATTGGCCCAAGATTGATGAAGATATCTTGGTTAAAGCCTTAATGTTGGGAGCCGATTAATGTGTCACTTGACACGCGACTTTAGATGTTCCGCGAATACAATAATTATGCAATTAGTCAATCATAGATTAACACATTGTTTTCATATGCATTACTTTGTTTTTTAAACCAATATTTAACTTCCAATGCTTCACATTATTGGCATATAACCGATGTGGTGCGTCTTTTACTAGAAGACAATGCAAAAAATATTATTATGAGGGATGAAACATTTTA
>NZ_JBAQZB010000062.1:0-2571 GCF_049790535.1 Legionella sp. | reverse complement strand
TTACTGAAAAAGAAGGCGCTCAAATGAACTCAAAAGCTCATAAAAATTTTTTAATAGTTGAGGATAACACGATTTGCCAACAAATCTACAAATTCACGTTTAACCAATTAAAATGCCCTTTTACACTCGCAGGGACCGCAAAAGAAGCCCTCGGCTTCGTGAACCAACATCGCTATCTGTAACAGATCGCAATCATAAATCACTCGGCTCGCAAACAGAGTTCTAATTTGACCCAAATTAAATGCGAATATAATTCATTTTTGGCCTACTTTAATTGCCACTAGCCAAAAGTCGACCCACATTAATTGCGAACCGTAACATTTAGGGGTATTCTAGTTTATTTATCAAATATTTAACTGGTTAGTAAATCAATCTTTAATACTGTATTAGATAAAGTAAAGGAAATTAGGCGCAATTATTTGTAAAATTGCCTCGCTTAATAGCGAAATTTTAAGGGAACGCCGAAATGATAGGGAGAGCTTAAAAGGAAAATCAATAGGAGTAAGTTGTACAATGAAGTATCTAGGAAAATTAACGAGTGCTACTTTAATGGCTCTTGCTATTAGTGCGCACGCAGGATGGAACGGCAATACAGCGCATAGTAGAGCAAATTGCCTAAGTTTTAATGAGTCAGTTACATGGAATTGGCAAGCATATCATTGGTGGGAAGTTCGTTCAGTTCACATGCCAACTGCTGGGAAAAGAGGTGTGCCTCACAGCGTTACGGACTGGATGAAATACACATGGCGTTCCGCTGCTTTTGATAATTCAGATAATTTTCAAGGGTTTTGGCAGTCTCAAGGCTATCATTTCTACATGGATGATTACGGACGTAAAATTTATGATGCTTATACAGAAGCAACAGATTGTTCTCCGTATGACGGATGGTGGGATAAGAACAAGTTGACTAATGCCAATATGAACTCAAGGAATGTTAAATGAACAAAATATCTACTTTAATCTTATGTGCTTTACTCACCGATGTTGTCTGTGCTGATGGAAATGGGTTAACAACCCAAGAATTGCATTTTTCTAAGGAGCGAATTCAACAGCTTATAGATGAGCAGAAAAAGCATCCGGGAGTTCCGCCTAAATATACGCCAGAAGAAGAATATGAAATATTTGGTAAGGATGGCTTACCTTCGCCAAACAGCGGTGTAAAAATAGAACAATTTAATTCATTCGCATTTAAGCATGGTGAAGCATCAATCATTAAAAGTAATATTAATGAATTTAAGAAAAACGGCTACATCAAAAAATACAATCAAAATGCTGTAGCATTAAGCACTATAGAGCAAAGTGCAAATGAGCAATTTAAATCATTTGCTGTTTATCAAAAGAAGCCGTATGACACGAGAATGCGTCATACTTGGCGAGAATTGGTGGTTGCTTATAATTACAAGCCTGTTAATGATGCTTTGATTGAAAAGACAATTGGCTTTGCGCCAGAAAGTACTTACATCAAGGAAGGCTGGACTGGAGTAGTTCATTTCTTTGTACCTAAAGACAAGCCTTTGGTATGTGCTTATCATGAAGTTAGTGTCCCATTAACAGGTACTTCAGCCATATTAAATCAAGAAACCACGTCCTATGACATTAACAACAAAGTAACAACTATAGGAGTTGCAGGTGATCTACCGTCTGGCTTTCTGTATGAGATAATGTGGTGGGATAAAGATTTTAGAAGACAATTACAATGTTCTGCTAATAATTATTCTAAGTCAATCAAGAATCAGATTATCGAATTAGCCAAAGAAATCGACAATGGGTAATAAAATGAAATGTAGGAGACCATGGTTCTATTTTGGAGTTCTTTCAGGATTCTTATCTGGCTTTCTATATTTTGCTTATAATGTTTACACTTATGGAAACAATAGAGGTGTTGGCCCTTATAATGGTAGTCATTATCAAAACCATTATAGCCCATAGGAGTTAGACAAATGAAAGTCCTTCAATTTTGTACTGGATTTATGATTGGCCTTGGATTATGGGGTTTAACTCTGATGATCTTATTAATTCTCAATTAACCTATAATCACCGCTTAACTTATCCCCAGTTTCTGGGGGTCATACTGTAAAGTAACCCAATGGTTTCTTTTAAAAAGCCAAAGTATTTTTTGCTCTTCAGTTACAGGAATAAGTATTTTTTTGCTGCAAATCACCATTTTCAGAAAGCTTTTTTAACCCCTGGCTAATAGTTTGGAGCATTTGAGCATTTTTGTTTTCAGTATCAGTTGATGGAGATAGAACTAATCCGACTTGTGATATTGGCGTAATCAATACTGATAAAAATCCAGCTTATGGTCAAGCGATTAAAGAGTTAAAACAGGAGGGTACTCTTGCTGAACGTGTTCAGCACTTACAAATTAAATACCGTAATAATCGCCTGGAAGCAGCTCATGGAAAGCTTAAGCGCCTTATTAACCCAGGCAGGGGATTTCAGTCCATGAAAACTGCCTATGCAACGATTAAAGGTTTTGAGATTATGCGGATGTTTAAAAAAGGACAGTTCAATATCTGGTTGTATGGAACTCGAACCGAAGTATCTTTCATCAAGGAACAGTTCGGCCTA
>NZ_JBAQZB010000061.1:0-14456 GCF_049790535.1 Legionella sp. | reverse complement strand
AAAATTATTCGTAAAATGAATAATAATGACGTAGGTCATGATATTTTACTCCCAAAAGTAATTGTTGTGGCTTAGCTGGTAGTTGAGATTGCCGTCTCTTCTATCAGCGCTTTAAGTACAGATTTTTAAACTGCATGGTTATATTATTTTATTCTTTGTCTGGTTTCAATGATTTAATAACGAATGGGACCAGATAATCTCATTTCAGTGTTAAATGCCTTCTTCTGTCCCACTTTAATGAACGGTTCTGGATTTTATTATTCCCTGTTTTTTTTAAGAAAAATAAATGGAATTTAATGCTGCCGCTCTTTACGGGTTATGCGGCATCACCTGATTCCTTTGCTAATCAAATAGATGCTTATCAATAGTCTTACATAATGATGGGCTTAGTCCTTGTAAAGGAGCTAAGCTCATTAGAGATGTATGTATAAGAATTTGCAAATCTTAAAGCGACGCTCAAACGAGCAGACTCTGGATACGGTTTATTAAAATTAATCAAAGCCTGCTGTGTAAGATGAGTTAATAGTACCTTAATTTTTCTATTGTATATTCGAAATAAAGAGCAGAACTAGTCAATCTACACTTATCTGGTTTAAATCATAAAAAGTAGTTCAACTTAATAGACAGAATAGCTTAAATTGTACTCTGGAGTATGCTAATGAATTCCCCCGTTATGAAACTTATGAAACAAATTGGGCTTGAGATAGAGGAAGGAGGCGTGTGTTTTGGTCTTGCTATGATGGCTATTCAGGCTTATCTGCAGGGCACCAAGGAGTATAAAAGATATTCGGAACGATTTGATAAAATAATAAAAAAGGGACCAAGGTGCGAAGGGGACGATAGACAAGATTGGATAGATATCCAAGCTTTTTTACAAGGAGTTGCATTATACCAGTCACCGGATAGGTATCTGGCGTTATTCCCATCTGACAAGCAACTCACACAATTTAATGTAGAAGAAATAGCCTCTGTAGCTCAGAGTAAATTAATCCAGGGACGAGGGGGAATACGTAAAGTATGCTCTTTTTCTGGCTTATATAACAATGATGAAATAGTTACCTATTTGCAAAGCTACCAGCAAGCGATAACAGAAGCTCAGATAGACGAAAAATCGCGTTGTGCCTTGCTATTGCATTGTTATAATCACGCAATTATGTTGGCTTATGATATTAATTCTGGTTGGTGCTTGCAGAACCATGATGTTAGATATGGGCACAAAGAAGCAGACTTAACATTACTTATCCAAGAGCTAAAAAAATCTTTTCCAAATGGCCCCCTTATTCTGTCAACTACAGTTTTTTCCCTTGGTGGTGCAGTCTCAAAAGCAAATGAGGTTTGGGGGGTATGGCGCGCTAATGCCAGCTGGAAACAAATACATGATGTTACAGCAGAAAAGGCAAAAATAAATGGGCCCGGAGGAAGTTGGCTGTATATAGCCGCAATGAATGGCCATCTAGAAGTGGTAAAGATATTGCTTAAACAAGGGGCTGACGTTCATGCTGTGACGAAGAAAGGTTTTACACCTCTTTACTCTGCAGCACACCAGGGCCATCTAAAAGTGGTAAAGACATTGCTTGAACAAGGAGCTAACGTTAATGCTATGTCGAATGAAGATGTTACACCTCTTTGTATCGCCGCACGGAATGGCCATCTGGAAGTGGTAAAGATATTGCTTGAACAAGGGGCTGACGTTAATGTTGTGACGAAGAAAGGTTTTACACCTCTTCACTTTGCAGCAGAGAATGGCCATCTAAAAGTGGTAAAGGAATTGCTTGAACAAGGGGCTGATGTTAATGCTGTGACAAAGAAAGGTTTTACACCTCTTCACTTTGCAGCAGAGAATGACCATCTAGAAGTGGTAAAGGAATTGCTTGAACAAGGGGCTGACGTTAATGCTGCATCGAATGAAGATGTTACACCTCTTTTTATAGCCGCACAAAATGGCTATTTAGAAGTGGTGGAGATATTACTTGAAAAAGGAGCCGATGTCTTTAGAGCGATTAAGGGGAACATTGGAGAATTACATCAAACAGCCATTACTTCTTGGAGAGAAGACGAATTTATCGCTTTAAAAGAAAAACTTTCTAGTAAAGATGAACTACCTAATTTCTCGCCATTAGATGCTGCTTTGTTTTTTTGCCATCCTAAAATTGCAATGGCGTTAATTAATGCAGGAGCGCAGATTAACCAAGAGCATACGTTGCTTTTTTGGGAATGGTTATGCTCAACACCTTTACATAGTTCTAGCCAAGAGGCGTCAGAGTCTTATCAGCAGCTGAAAAAATCTTTTGAAATGCTAATTAAGCAGTACGACAAAAATAAAGGTGTTCATCAGATACCGATGAAGGAAGAATCGGCATCTGATACTAGTCGTAATAATTTTGAGGTTTCAGCGAAGGTCAAAATTTCTACTTATATGGCTGAAGAACTCACCAAAACACTTGGAAAACTAGATGCTCCTGGCTTTATAGCTACGCTTGAAGCTTTTGAGGTTACAGATGAAAATATAAAATATAGCAATGGTGTGATTAGTATTTGGAAGGTAAATATCCCTGTTTCTGAGTTACAAACCAAATTAAGTGGCTTATCAAAAGAGGGTAGATCGTTTCCCATTTTTAAAAAAAATGATCATATAGTGATTAATCTATCTAGAGATGAAATCATCACCAAAAGAAAGAATAAATATCCACCGTTTTTTATTCCAGTCATCATGGGTGAGCAAAGTTTGCAAGCTATAAGCCAATGTTATTCATTTTCCAAAGAATAATTGTTGAAGTACTGGATAAGAAAAAGATTTTTTGCCATAAGCCAAATCACTTTATGAGGCCTGTAGTCCCTGGTAGCCTTAGGGCCGGATGTATTGCCGCAGGCAAAATATAAGGCATACGAAAAGGCGTCAGTCATTGTGGAAGTGCTATTTTTTAGTCCCATAGGGGACTAAAAAATGAACGGACGCAGGACGGCCAGGGCCGCCGGAGGCATACTTGTCGCGTTGTGCGATTAGATTTCAGCCATGGATTGCTGAAATCTATCATGAGATAGCGACACTATCGGCTTATTCTTTTTTCAATGTTTGCTATCAGAAACTACAGATAGTGAATGTTGGCGGGAGGGTACGATAATTTAAAATAAATGGCAACATCGGATAAGTAATCTTATGATAACATTAGATATGACCTTTATCTTTAAGTGATTATTACTAATAATCCATGGTTGAGGGGCATTAGTGGGGCACTTGAAATTAAAAATTCACTATTAATGAAAATTAATAGCACGTTACCAAGGATGAAAATGACTGAAAAATTATATTTTGGCTTATTAAATATGGCACTGGCAGTGTTAACAGCATTTCTTATGGTCTGTTCCTATCACTACTTTATCGACTCTATTTATAGGAAAAACACTAATGTACAATTCAAAAAGCAGACATTAGAAAATGAAATAGGTTATTTAAATCAGTTGTTATCTCATCCACAAGATTTAACTCCTCAACAGATAAAAAATTTTGATATAAAACATCAAACTAATTTTTCAGCAGTCGCTCAATCTTTATCATTTGCTCCATCCTCACAAATCGCTAATCAAGAAATTTTAAGTTCAAAATTAGAACAAGAAAAAATATCTAAAGAAGCTACTCTTTCTTCAATAACGCAGATAGGTTTTCTAAGCTACCTACCTCCATGGCCAATGTTGATTATTCTGGGTTTAGGGGTCTTCTTTACCCGATTAATTAGCAATTTTGGTGATATAGCTCCTTCTTTGGTTTCCCAATGCTGGAAAAAAATTAAAACTTGGTGGGAAAAAAAAGACAACACGAAGCAATAAATCTTTACCCTTTGTTTTACATTGAGCGTGCCATTTGGTTTGTTTTTAAGAAGGATATTGTAATTCATAAGAATATATGATTAAATATTGAACATTTTAATTTGTAACTTTAATCATGGCATCTAAGATTAGTGAGCAATCGATTAACCAATATCCTCTGGGTGCAGCTCTTCAATATCTTCGTGGTGCTAAGCAAAACCTTGATGAATCACTAAAATCAAATGATTTTAACCTAGTATGGATAAGGCGTAAGGAACTTTCATTGATTTTAAACAGAATAGGAAAAATTCATAATCAAGAGCTCATAAATAATTCACTAGTGACCTTTCATTTAATACACAATTTGAATATGGAAGTAGACATAGCTACAGCTATGCTACGCGATGCTTCTTCTTATTTATCTGCTGCTCTTTCTCCGATTTAAGTATTTTTGTTAGTTTAGTAATTTCTTTATGGTAATTTGATTTTGTTGCATGGAGTATTAAAGCCCAAAGATGATATTGATATGCATTATTTTTTTTCTGTTCTATTAAATCTAAATTATCCAATCCTCTTTTAAATTCAGTTAATGCGGGTTTTTTTAAATTGGTTCGATATTGTTTCTCAGCTAGCTGTAGGGAAGGATATTTCTCTTTGCATTGATCAAAATCATTAAAAAAAGTCGTTCTAACAAATTCAGTGCTCTCACTCGGTTTGTGCATTTTTGTATGATAATGATGAGCAGGACTTCCGTGCCCCACAATCTTATATTCAATGCTTACATTACAATTTGGGTTACCGCGATAAATATTTTCAATCTCTTTAAAGAAGGAGTTAATCATATTCTTTGCTTCAGAAAAAAATGAGTTTAGATTCGTTTTGGTCAATTTTGTGATTACAGGGATAACTCGTACTCGAAAATTATCATCAATTACCATGTAACTAATAGATTTGTCGGTGCTGTCCCAACGAAATGCAGCAATAATATCCATATTATTTACTCCTTATCCCCATAGGGGGAGTGGCGAAAACGCCTTATGTAGACCTAACGTCTACTTGGTTGTGACCGCCAGTAAGCACGAACAAAAATGGGGAAACTTGAAAGTTTTCTCCAATGTTGCCTTACAAAAACGGTTTTTAGCTTGTTCAGCATAAAACACCTTTATTATTTTTCTTGGGTTAGCCCAAGTCTCTTAGAGCATTATTGCCCTTCACCACAGCAATTGCTCAGAGATAAATAATAATAAGGCAAGACGCCACTGTGTAATTATAGTACAAAATAATAATTAGTTATGATGCAGGTTAGTAAAATTTATAAATGCATAAATTTTAATTTTTTTAAACGAGGCTTTCAGTGTGGGTATGAACTTGTGAGTTCATTTGTTGAGGAAAAATTTCCCTATAAACAGGAAAAAGCTGAGGAGGGAGAGGGGCTTTCGCAAATGGATTGTGAACTAAAATATAATCATTACGAGAGTCTTCCCAGCGCACATGCATATCATATTTATCTTGGTCAATATCGGGGAAAAATACCCAGCCCGTATGAGAAATAAGAATAGCGCTAATGTGGCTAAAAGCATCATCAGTAAAATAATTTGTTTTTATAGGGGACTCTGAATGAGATTTGGCAAATTCAGGTTCATGATCATAATAAGGAGAGCCCATAAAACGCTCGTTATTTTCAGTTTGTACAATTGGTATTTTCATTGGAGATAAGCCCAAAATACAGCTTAAATCTACTCTATAATCTATGGGTTGATTGAAGGAGGGAATTTTTGCCATAGATACAGCAATAATTAGTCCTGCATCTTCGCCTATATGATCCTTGTAGCCAGGGGTTTTACCACCATGATAATTTATATCACCTTTAATATTAATAGCTGAGCAAAGCCTTTCCTTATATGGCACAATAGGTGTTTCTCTAGCTTTAAAGTTTTCAAACTCAGCCCTTAATTTCTCTGCCTTACCAGCCCCTGGGGCATCGGCTTCAAGATAGAATCGCTGACCATTAATTTCAAAACAAAAATCTGGGCTTTTTTTCTTTTTGCTACGGTGATGAAGTCTTTTAAGGCCTTTTGGCTCTTGTTTTACAAGAAAGTTAATTAAGGTAAGCTCCCATAAGCGGCTAATACAATCATTGCCTATTTCTTCGGGGTAGTTATCATCTAGAAACTTTGAGTGTTGGTTATATAAATGTTGCCAATAAGCTTTAGCTTCAGCGTGCCAAGGGTCTTGTTCGTTTCTGATAGCTGTATATAGAGAATCTTTACCCTCTTTATCAAAGAGCATTTGGAATATCGAGTCTTTATTTTTCATACAGTATTGTTGGGATGAGTTGTCATTTGTTATTTCGGAGTGCCCCATCAGTGCCCCTCAGAGGTCTTCAACTTTCTCGAACTACACGTAACTACTTGATTTTATTGGTGGGCCCACTAGGACTTGAACCTAGGACCAACGGATTATGAGTCCCGCAATTCAAGATTAACACATTGATTTTATTATAATTTCTATTGCAAGAAACCACTACAAATGGAGTACGATGTATAACTGCGTCGTACTCAAATCCGCAAATTCCCCACAGAGGGTTTTGTTCTAGGTTTTAGAGAGCTGTTTAACATTTTTTAACAGCAGCCTATTGTATAATACAAATTTGTATTATAATACTAGTAACACAACCGCCACGCCTAGAGAACTAACGTTCTTGCGTAACCTTGGCGGTTTTTTTTTGGAATATCATGCATAAGATTGATTTTGTAAAGCCTGTATTGGATTTAGATGCACAACTCCAATTGTTGCAAAAACGAGGCTTAATTATAAACAACTGGGAAGAATCATTAAAAACTCTAGCAAACATTAGTTATTATCGTTTATCTGCCTATTGGCTCCCATTTAAACAACGTGATCAAGCAGGGAAGATCATTGATTTTTTCCAAGAAAATTATACTTTTGAGAATGTCATTGAACTTTATGAATTTGATCGTGAGTTAAGACTTCTCATGCTTGACGCTATTGAGCGTGTTGAAATCTCAGTAAGAGCAAATTTAACTAATTATTTATCAAATCAATATGGCTCTTTTGCACACGAAAGAGCAAGCAATTTTCACGATAAATTTTCTCATTCAGAATGGCTAATGCAAGTAAAAAAGGATGTAGTGCATTCAAAAGAAACCTTTGTTCAACACTACCAAGATAAGTATAAAAGTTTTCCTGTTATCCCAATTTGGATGATTGCTGAAATTATATCATTTGGTACTTTATCTATTTTTTATAAGGGGTTAAAGAATGAGGATAAACGGAAAATTGCAGATAATTATCAACTACATCCAAAATCCCTAACACATTGGTTGCATTTCTTGACCTATGTTCGCAATGTTTGTGCGCATCATAGTCGTTTGTGGAATAGAGAATTGTCGATTAGAATCAGATTAGATGGCCTAAATAAGTTATGGCAACCTCCCGTAACTGCAAGAAGTGATCGTTCGTTTTTTATTTTACTGATATTGAAATATCTTTTGAATTGCTCAGGAAACGGGGAACATTGGTCAATTCAATGTGAAGAGTTGATTCTACCTATGCTAAAGAAGTACCCTTGGATTTGCGGATCGATGGGCATTACAAAAGATTGGCCTCTGCATCCGCTGTGGCAGATGAAAATATAAGTGTGACAGCGTGGCGAAACAATGCCTATGATGAAAGTATTCTTTTAGAATTGGAAGATATTATGAATTACAAAGTGAATTTAGAGCAAATTGACTATTACAATACTCATAAATTAGTAGTTAACCCAAAACGCGCTGCACTATTAATTATAGAGATGCAAAATGTTTTTCGCAACGATTTAAATATGATCAGCGACAAACAACTTACTAATATTAAAACCATTATTAAAGCCTCTGAAAAAGCAGGGGTGACCATTATTTATGTGCGTCATAATGACAGCACTGAAATTTCAAAATCGATGGTAGATTGGTGGAATGGTGACAAAATAGAATATGGTAGTGAAGGCTGGAAAATGATAGACGACTTTGACACCGCCGACAAAATTGTTATTGACAAAAACCAATACTCTGCGTTTTTTCAAACCGAATTGCATAATGTGCTTCAGGCAAATAAAATCGAAGATGTTATTATAGTCGGAGTAATGACTAACTGTTGTTGTGAAACAACAGCAAGGGAAGCTTTTATGTATGGATACAGAGTCTTTTTTATTAATGATGCTACGTCTACAGTCAACGAAGAGTTGCATTTAGCGACATTAAAAAATTTGTCCTTTGGATTTGCGTATATACAAGATACTCAACATATAGTATCTGATTTAAATGCAAATGAAGAATAATCCTTTAATCCCTTATTGATAATACTATGAAAAAATTATTACTGTTCGTTTGTATACTTTTGACAAATAATATACATGCCGTTGTAAATACACCTTCCAAAAAAACAGTCAATTTAACTGCTTTTTATGGCTTTTTAGAAGATCCCAAAATTAAAAAAGCCGTTGAGATGCAGTGTAATGTAAACTTTTCTCACGATGCCTATTATACCAATGCGGATTTTTTGCGCGATTTTTATAAGCATAAAGATTCTTATGATGTGATGATTTTTAGTAATATGGTTTATGGAACCATAAAAAATCAACTACCAAATATTGAGAATAGTAATCTCTGGAAGTCATCTGCTGAGTACTATCCTTATTTTAAGGAATATTATGTAATGCATAATTATACCCATAATACGGCTTTCTTTACTCACGCCATAGTGGGCTTCATGTATAATCCAGCATTAATTGAGATTAAACCTGACGAGAAAATGAGCGATATTTTTAAGTCAGCTAAAGACAATAATGTCATCCTTGTTGATGATTCAGGAGAAATTGGGAATCTGTTAACCATTGGCTATAGCGATGATAATAGCGTTAAGAAAAATAATGATGGCTCTGTTTCATTGACTTATAAAAATTTAAAACGCATGACTCAAGATACCAAAATCCATATTACAAGTGATTTTAATAAAATTTATGACTCTAAAAATTTTGCATTTAGTTATATTTGGTCCGGCGATGCCTTATTGTACATTAAAAAAACGGGTAAACCCTACAAGTTTGTTATTCCTTCGAATGCTAGCTCAATTTGTACCGATTTAATTGTTCAAATGAAAGATACCCCTGAAGCCAGTTGTGTTGCCCGTGTCTTGCAAAATCAATCTACCTTAGAGTATTTTGAAAACTACAGCTATTATTTTTCTCCGTATTTTAAAAATCACATTGATGATGCATTGTATATAGCATTGTATGAAAAAACAAAAAAGACACTTCCGCAATTACGCATGATCCAGCCAGTAGAAAACTTCGAGAGAGAATACAATGACAATTGGAACAAAATTAAACTGAGAATTAGCAATGATAATAATGAATAATCTTTTGCATAATTCACAATAACTTAACATGAGCAGTTCTCTGCACTCTGTAAAAATGCAATTGCTATGATGTTTTTCTCAAAAGTTGAAAACCTTGACTCCTATCAAAGAGCCATTAACAAACTCATTAGATTTTTGATTGCGCTTAGCTTATGTATAAGTTTGATTGCTATGTGGTTTATCTACTCTGGATTTGATAAAAAATCAAAAATCCTTAATAACGAACTGATTACTAATGTAAATTCAATTTTACAATCCAATATCTCAGAAAGACTCAGCATCCTTGTAAACGATCAGGATTTTGTAAGCTATCTTAACATGGGCGAATACAGTAGAAAATTAAATGTTATTGACATGATGGTGCTTTTTAAAAAATTTATAGACCACCATTTTATTTTGGGAGTCAAGGCTATTAATAGAGCTGGTAGTTCAATTTTAAGCCTCGGAAATACTAATTCCTCATTTCATATTAGCCTGGATCTTTGCTATTTAAATGGTCAAATTAACAATCAATTTGGCAACTGTTATGATAAAATAATTCTTTTTATATCTAGGAGTGCCTATCTAGCCCATCTTTCAAAAATCAATGGAAATATACAACCTTGTATAGAAAATAAATACAAATGCGATGGCTTTAACCCATTTGCTTCCAATAAATTTGGTTCTTTTGCTGCTAGATCAGCTACTAAAGAATTTATTTCTATAAAGTATGCCTCGCCAAATACCTATCAATTCTTTATTCCAGCCATCATCATTTTTATTATTTCAACGCTTGGCCTATTAATGATCCACAGGGTTATTAAAATTTTAACGAATAGACACCTTGCAAAGCCAATTAAAGAACTGGAAACAAATCTGAAAAATAATAAACCATTGAAGTATAAATATATTGAGGAAATAAATTATCTTGCAAAAGAAATTGAAGAATACCAACATCATAAGGTTGAAATCGAGCTAGGAAAAAATTTAGCACAGGTTGCGCATGATATACGCTCCCCTTTATTAGCAATAGATTCTTTCTTTTGTTTAGTTGAAAAAAAGCTTGAGGAAACTGAACGCGTTTTTGGAAGAAGGGCTATTCAGCGCTTAGATGATATTGTTTGGAGTTTGCTTTACAAGTACAAAAATAAAAATGATGATCGCAGTGAAGATAATTATGTGTTTCTCTATTCTTGTATTCAAGAGCTTTTATCTGAAAAGCGGATGGAGTATGTGAAACAAAATATAAAATTTGAGTTTACGGTAAATCCCAATGATATTTTCAGCTTGGTTTATCTGAGCTCTGTAAATTTAAAGCGAGTACTATCTAACCTTATAAATAATGCGGTTAATGCCATTTTACCAAAAAGTGGGGCAGTTGAAGTATTTCTTGAAGCTAATATTGCTGGCTCTTTAATTTCTATTAAAGATAATGGGAGGGGAATGAGCTCAGAGCTCCTTAAAGAAATCTTGACTAATGCTCAGTTTGAAAAAACAAAAGCCAATTTAGGTTTGCCACATGCGATTACATTTTTAGAACAAATTTATGGACAGCTTGATATAACTTCAAGGATAGAGGAAGGAACTACGCTGGATATTTCGCTTCCACCCTGTGAAATTCCTGCTTGGTGTTTAAAAGAATATCAAGTTCATAGCAATGAAATGCTGATTATTATTGATGACAGTAGCTCTGTTCATGATGTATGGGATGAAATGCTTAAAAAGCTGTCTCATGTTAAATACCATCATTTATATAACCCAGAAGAAGCTTTGACCTTTTTTGAAACGGTGACAGGTAAAAATTTAGTTATTTTTTGTGACTATGAATTTTATGGTGAAGACCAAAATGGTTTAGATATTTTAGAGCAAGCGCCTGGGGATTCTGTAAAAGTTTTAGTAACCAGTTACTTATATAATCCAACAATTATGAACAGCGCAGTTGGAAAAGGATTTAAAATCTTGCCTAAAGATCTTGTGCCTTATTTTAAACTATATAATAAAGAAAAGCATAATTCTCAAAAACAAATCAGTTTGATTTTTATTGATGATGAACCTAGAAACACACAGTCTTGGGAGTTTTTTGCTGAGGCTAAAAATCATAAAATTGTGACGTACAATGATATCCAAGCGTTTTTTATGCATGCTTCTCAATTTACAAAGGATATCCCAATTTATATTGATCTAGATTTGCGTGACGAAAAAAATGGTATTGCTTATGCTAAAGAAATTTATGAGTTGGGTTTTGAGAAAATCTACATAGCCACTGGTTCAGTTGACATTGCCCTAAAAAAATCTGAGTATTTTTGGATTACAGAAATAATTGAGAAGAAGTTTCCATTTATTTAAAAATAGCAGCCAGGTCCCAATAAAAAACATTACACAACTTTTTCAATTCCTTGTTCATCTGCTTCAGCATCTAAAGCTAGCAAATATTTTTCTACCAGGAAAATACTGCCTATAGCAGCATCAAGCAATTTCGTGTGATCACTAGCATTTCTTACATTACGCAGGAGTGTCAACTGATCATTCATATCGTGTATGATTGGTAGAAGATCATGAGAAACATTTTTAATCGTTCTGGTTGTCATTTTAATCCTTCCTCAATATTTCTTTCTAAATGGACTGCTATTCCAATTAGCTGATCGCCTATTTTAAACTCAAAGCAATCCCTTTCATTATAAATCATTATTGTTTTTTTATTGTACTTTAATGTGCCTATAAAAATTAACCCTTTGTCTTCGATAAAAGCGAGGCCAATCCGTCCAGTCATCTCACAAGGTAGAGACGAACTAAAAATTAACAAATCATTTTTAAACAGTTGAGAATTGATATTTTCTACAAGTCTGTAGCAAAAAAAATAATCTTCTTGTACTGTAGTGGGCCATGATTGAGCAGTCGTTTGCTCTAATGCTTCAAATAAAATGGATCCCTTAGCCAAAGATTTTAGAGTTTTTTCAGATACAATCGGTATTGAGGTTATATTATTCAATCCAGCTGATATTGTATCTAAGCCCAGAATTTCTGCTATTTTAGGCAGGTATTGGCTTCTATCTTGGTTTTTAGCGAGAATTTTATTAAGGTGTTGCGGACTAATCCCGAGTTTTTTAGCAAGATGTACTTGCTTAATACCAGCTTCTTTTATTTTGTCTTTGATGATATCGCTAGGGTTTCCGATAGGGTCTGACACTTATTCTCTCTAAAAAATTTCAAACATATGGTTTATAAAATTAAACCACATCACCAATAATATCAATGCAACTCTGCATTCTCAATCAATAAAAATCTGTTCTATAAAAAAATACAAACAACATAGTTTATTTTTGTTGACAATTAAACGATTAATTTTTAACATGAGTTTATAAAAATAAACCCATATAATTTCTAAATTATGTGAATTAAGGATATTAGCACATGGATTTTATGGTTAATAGTGAGGAACTTGAAGCACTGTATGGGTTACCCCATGCACAACAACTAGTTTATTTAAGAGGTGTACGACCGTATATGGACGTTAAAACGGGGATTGTTGGTGTTAAAAGGCGAGTCAGCTTACAATCGATTGCCGAAGAGCTTTATATTGAGGCGCATCAAGGCGTAAAAGGAGAAAAGTATTCTCGTGCACAAACTCGACGTGCTCTATCCGCGCTGCAGCGCGCTGGTGTAATCAGTTTACAGTCAGAAGATCTGCAACTGATTTTAAAATGCAATTTGGCAACTTTAGGTTATTTTTCTCAAAATAAAGTAGTCACAAACCCGTCACAAAAAGCAGTCACATTTTGTTCTGACCAATCCTTTGAAAATAAAGGGTTTTACGAAGGTTATTCAGAGAAACCCGTCACAGAAAAACTCTCAAAAGCCGACACACCTCTAATAAAAGAAAATAATTATATTTATTTATTGCAAGGCTTCGACCATTTCTGGCGTGTGTACCCCGAAAAAAAATCACGTGAGCGTGCTTTTGAAATCTTCAAGCAAATCAATCCCGATGAGCATCTGCTGCAAATCATGTTGCAAGCCCTTGAACAACAAATCAAAGCCCATAAGGCAAAAAAAGCACATAGCGAATGGGTTCCAGCCTGGAAATTTCCAGCGAACTGGTTGTCGCAAAAATGCTGGGAAGATGAAGTCAAAGTCGAATTAAAGCAGGAGATCAGGAATGAGAAGCGTCGCGCAAATACTAACAAAACAGCCCATGATCCATTCTGGAACCCAGAAACAGGAGACACAGCAAGCATCGGTGAAGACGAATACCAGCAATCAAACGTCATCAACCTGCAACGTTACAGACAGCTCTAAAAAGCGCATTGAGAACCTGTTTACCTGCTTTGCAGTCTTCTACGGACACTTGTGGCGCAGCCAGTTTAAGAGTGATGGATTTTTGGAGTTTGCCAAAAAAGAGTGGTTAGAAGGGTTGGAGAATTTTAGCGATGAAGTTTTGAATCAGGCCATTTTGGCGTGCAGAGATCATTGTGGAATGCCGCCTAGCTTGCCGCAAATGATTGGTTTTTGTCGGGACATTAAAAAGCGCAATTCTTTTTATGTCGCAAACGAAGAACATCAACCAGCCTCTAGGGCTGTGGTTGACGAAAATATCAGGCAATGCAAAGCCTACTTACTTAAATAAAAAAGGAGAAGCACCATGTTGGTTTTAACAAGAAAGGTCGGGGAGTCCGTGGTTATTGGTGAGGATGTTTACTGCACGGTGGTTGGTTATCGGGATGGGGAGGTTCGCCTGGCTTTTGATGCCCCTCAATCCCTTCCAGTTCATCGAGATGAAATCCAACGCCGCATTTATCGTGAGCGTCAAAAGGAGCAATGGTATTGCGAGCGCGAACCTAATAAAGAAAGTGTGGTTGACCGCTTAATCAGTAAATTCAAACACGAGTTGAGTCCTATCAATAACTGATAAAAGCATGTGAGGTTAAACCCAATGATAGAGCTGGAAGAACAAGGGATAACGGTTAAAGATCGTGCCAAAGAAAAGCTAAAGCGTGATTTAGGCGGTTTGATTGAAGGGGCGCTTAGTGATCCGAAAACAGTAGAAATCATGCTCAATGCGGATGGCAGACTTTGGCAAGAGCGCCTGGGTGAAACGATGCGTTGTATTGGAAGCGTCACTGAAGCGCGGGCGGAAAGCATTATCAAAACCGTTGCAGGGTTTCATGGTAAAGAAGTGACTCGTTTTAAGCCCCTTCTAGAAGGAGAGTTACCTCTTGATGGATCTCGCTTTGCAGGTCAGCTTCCACCAGTTGTTTCTC
>NZ_JBAQZB010000060.1:0-5959 GCF_049790535.1 Legionella sp. | reverse complement strand
GTTTAGATGTTCATTATTCTAGTGGTGTATATAATCATTTATTCTATTTTCTGGCTACTAAGCCACATTGGAATACTCGTTTAGCTTTTAATGTTATGGTGAAGGCAAACATGGATTATTGGACTCCGTATTCAACTTTTGATGAAGGTGGTTGTGGCATGATTAGTGCAGCGCATGATCTGGGTTATTCTATTGATGATGTGAAAGCCTCATTGAAGCAAGTGGCGATTAACTATAATTCTTGCTCTAATTAATTAAAACGAATGATAAAAATTTGCCAGAAGTGGACCTACTGCTTCTGGCTCTTCCATATGAATATGATGTCCGCCTACTAATTGTTTCACTGTAAGATTTTTTACCGCCTTTATTCGATTTTTCATTATATTTGTATCAAAAGAAAATCCTTTATTAGCTAATAATAATTGCGTTTTGGATCTAATATTACCTAAAAAAGATAAGATTTGATCTTCGGTCATGCGCAAAGGTGAGGGAACCATCAACCGTTGGTCATGTCGCCAGTAATATCGTCCTTCTCTTTTGATTAAGCTGCGCTCACAAAGTGTTCTGGCAAGATCTCTAGAAATGTAGCCCTTAGCTGAACGGGCGAGGGTTGCTTGTTCGAAAGATTCATAACCTTTAGTTTTTTTTCGAGGACGAGTAATAAATTGAGCATAGTTAGCTAATTGTTTACATGCTGTTTCTGCTGGGGCAGAAAATGGTCCTAATGCTTCGATAAGGTAAAGAGAGAAGAGCTGTTCTGGGGCAACACCTGCATGCAAACTGCTAGCGCAAGCCCCCATGGAATGGCCTAATAAATGTACCTTGCCTAATTTTAAAGCATTAATTAATTCAATAATAATGAAAACAGCATCAAAAAAGTGATAGTTACATCCCTCTGGAAGATGAGAGGAATGTCCGTGTCCCGGTAAATCAACCGCGATGAAATAAAAATCCTGCTGAAGGTAAGGGGCTACGGAGGTAAAGCTGTTTGCATTATCTAACCAGCCGTGTAAAGCCAAAATCGGTGGATTTTCAGGGTTTCCCCAAGTTTTTCCTGCAATTAAAAAACCAGGAATTCTTATATTAATTTCCTTCATTTATTTCGTTAAGTAAGTATTTATTACTCAGTATAGATCAAATATAGACTTGATCTAAAGGCTAAAATTTTTCACCTTTAACAGTTAACTAATTTAATGTTATGATTACACAATGTTGACTCTGTATTTTTTAAAGTCCTATATTCTGTAGTTTGTTTTCGGAATCCAGAGCATGTGAAAGAGTATACACCTAATCATAAAACTGGATCCCCAGGCAGAAGGTACTAAATTGTAGTTCTCAATAAAAAAACCTGATAAAGGTGAATCAATGCAACAAGCAGCACCTAGTGTTTCCTTGATAACGTACAACATACATAAAGGCTTTGGAGTTGGAGCAATTCGTTTTTTATTGCCAAAAATGCGCGAAGCAATAATGAGTTTAAATCCTGATTTTGTCTTTTTACAGGAAGTACAGGGGGAGCATAGGAAGCGCGAGAAAAGAATAAATTCTTGGCCAGATTTATCTCAATGTGAATATATTGCAGAAAATATTTGGCCACATTATGCTTATGCAAAAAATGCAATTTATCAATCAGGTCACCATGGAAATGCAATTTTAAGTAAGTACGCGTTCAAACAGATTGACAATATTAATCTGACTAACATGCGTCGTGCTTCACGAGGAGTTTTGCACGCAAAATTAATGGTACGTGATGTTACCATCCATTTATTGTGTGTTCATCTAGGATTATTTAAACGTGAGCGTGCGGAACAATCCAAAGCTCTAATGCATCGTATAAAGGAAGTAGTTCCACAAAATGAGCCTTTGTTGATGGCTGGCGATTTTAATGATTGGCGAACTATTCTTTCTCAGCCTTTAGCTGAGGGCTTAAATATAGAAGAAGCTTTTGTTTCGATAGAAGGGCAACATGCACGTTCATTTCCTGCAATTCGCCCCGCACTATGTGTGGATCGTGTTTATTTTCGCGGTATGCGCGTCCAGGAGGTTGCTTGCTTGCAAGGCAAACCCTGGCGTATGTTATCTGATCATTTGCCGCTTTATGCACGTTTTGAATTGATTTAATACCTCTTTGAGATCTTCATATGACAAAAAAGCCCACATGAAACATAGCATACATCAGTATGTGAGTATTGGTGGGCTTTTTCGTTCTTAATCGGCCAAAGATGGCCTTTTCAGAATGAAAGTTACTAATGTTATTCTTCAGTGCTCTGGTATTCTCCCACGCAGGCTAAACCGTTTAAGCGTGCACAATTTAATAATGCTTCTTGTGCTCTTGGGATATTTTCTTTTTTACCATTCCAAGCAGCTAAACACTCTTCCTGTAATGCTCTACCATATGAGAAGCTAAGTAACCAGGGTTGATGTCCCACACTATTGATTGCATTTAAATTAACCGTAGCTTGTAATGGGGTTTGGCCACCTGACAAAAAATTAATTGTTGATACTGAGGCAGGCACATTATTACGGAATACACTAATGGTGTAGTCAGCAATTTCATCAGGTTCACTAAATGGTATATTTTCTTTACCGCAGGTTACCATACTTGGTTTTAAGATAATATGTTCTAATTCTACCTGGTGAATGAATAAAGCATGAAATACTTCATGTAATACTATTTCACATACTTCGGCGCAGTGTTCAATCGTGTGGTTACCATCCATTAGAACTTCAGGCTCTACAATTGGGACAATACCTGCTGCTTGACATGCTGCAGCATAACGAGCCAGATTCTCAGCACCTGATTTAATGGCGGTTAAACTGGGAGTGAACTCAGAAATGGAATACACATTACGCCATTTGGCAAAGCGTGCGCCTAATTTTTTGAAGTGCTGTAGACGATCTGCTAAACCATCTAAACCTTGAGTTACCTTTTCATCTTCAGTATTTGCTAAATCCACTAACCCTTTATCTACTTTGATTCCAGGAATAATGCCTTTATCAGCAAATAATTTTACAATAGGAGTTCCTTGCTCATCAGTTTGTTCAAAGGTATCTTCAAATAAAATCACGCCATTAATGTAATGTTCCAGGTTAGGAGCAGTGGCCAATAATAAACGATAATCTTTACGATTTTGTTCAGTGTTTTCAATATTAATTGAAGCAAAGCGCTTACCAATGGTTCCATTGCTTTCATCAGCTGCTAAAATACCTTTACCTTCTTGCAGCATGTGCTCCATAGTGGCTGATAATTCTTCATAACTCATAATGCTCTTACTCCTGGTGGTTATCTTGAAATGTATTTTTCACGAATAATTTGTTGCATAGCAAAACCTTGTTCTTTTAAATACGTAAATGCTTCGTCAATCATACCTGGATTTCCACATAAATAAACAACATCGTGTTGTGGATTTAAACCCAGTGTTGGAAACGCATGTTGTACATAGCCACTACGTTCATTCGCCAGCAAATCATTGTTTGATTGCCGACTTAAATAAGACAGAAAAGTTACTTGCGGGTATTTTTGCGCAAACGACTGGAAGTCAGTTGCATAGAGAATTTCCTCACGTCGTTGTACCCCCTGAAGAATAACAACCTGTAATTGGGAATTTTGTTCTATTTGTTTGCCAAGTTCCATAAGCATAGCTCTGTAAGGCGTAATCCCTGTACTGGTAGCTACAAGTATGTAGCGGCCAGGTTGTTCTTCTTTCATAATTAAACGACCAAATGGTCCACTAATATTAATAATATCGCCAGGTTTTAAATTGAATAATAATTCAGTACCAGGTCCATGAGCAAAATATCCTGCAGCAAACTCAATTTGATTATCCTGCTTGGGTTCGCAGGCAATACTGTAACTACGTTTTAATGTTTTACCTTCATGTTCAAAATGAAGCGTAATAAATTGCCCTGGCTCATAATTAAAAGAGGGAGAAAGTTCACAATTAAAAACAAAATGTTTTACCTTAGGAGTAATCATAAATGATTCTTTTAAGGTAATAGGAAATATATTTATTGCCATGAATGCATCACTTTTATTATAAAGTGCCTAATATAAGGAAAAAATTATGCAATGCAAGGGTTGGCGACATATAATTAACTTATGACTACGACTGACTTAGTTACTATATTAGGCAATATTAGCCAATCTTTATACCCTTTGCAGCGGTTAATTTCGGGGGGAGCTTATTTATTAGGCATTTTGTTCTTCATCACAGCCATTACTAAGCTTTTGAAAATTGCCGATCGCAGGACACAATCCCCATCGCAGGAAAAAATGTTTACGCCAATGATGTACTTATTATTTGGTGCCCTTTTAGTTTACTTGCCTTCTGCTTTAAATGTTGTCGCAAATACAGCTTTTGGTGTCGGAAATGTTTTAACTTATGCATCGTATAATCCAACTAATATATATAGTTCAATGGGGTTACTGATTCGGACTGCAGGGTTATTATGGTTTGTACGAGGTTGCGTCTTAGTAACCCACGCCAGTGAGCCAGGCAAACAACAGGGCCCTAAAGGTTTAATATTTATTTTAGCAGGAATTTTGTCAATGAATTTTGATAATACCGTGTCGATGCTTAATAGTATTGTTAGTAATATTACTGCGCTTAAAAACAGCTAAGGGTTTTAAGAACTTTGCCTAATTTTCTTCGCCACAAATTCGTAAATTATTTGTTTTAGCAAAATCCATAATTGATTGATAAAGTAGAGGACTGGATTCTTTTAATTTTGGATCAAGTAAAACACATTGGTTACCATCGCTGTTGACGCTAGGGCGTAATAGGGGTGAATAATGAATGCGGCTGTTTTTAAAACTGGCAAGCGATCCACTCATTCGCTCTGCCCAATCACTTGGACGGAATGTTTTTCCTTGAGAAGTTATTCCTTCGATTATGATTGTTTTATTTTGAAAATGATCCATAATTACACATAATATAAACACAGTGTGCTAAGTATACCATCAAACCAGGTCGTCTGTATTGAAATTAATTTGTTTTACTGCAGTATATTTCTGTTTTCAAAAGTACATTTTATCCCTATTATGTCGGACTGGTGTTCTTTAGCATTTTATAAAGGTTGATTACTTATGGAAAAAGAAAGTCATTCAGGTATTTACTTATTACCTAATTTATTTACTACAGCAAGTTTATTTGCAGCGTTTTATTCACTTGTTGCATCAATGAAGGGTCAGTTTGAGGTAGCTGTAATTGCTATATTTATTGGGATGATTGCTGATGGTTTGGATGGACGTATTGCACGTTTAACGAATACACAAACTGAATTTGGCGCCCAATATGATAGTTTGTCCGATATGGTTACTTTTGGAGTTGCCCCATCACTATTAATTTATACTTTGACTTTAAGTCAATTGGGAAAGGTAGGATGGTTGATTGCTTTTGTTTATACTGCAGCTGTTGCTTTACGTCTGGCTCGCTTTAATACTCAGCTTGAACTTATAGATAAACGTTATTTCCAGGGACTTCCTTGTCCACCGTCTGCGGCTGTATTGGCTTCTTTTGCCTGGTTATGTTATCAAAATGATTGGCACAATATGTTTGTTTCTGTAGCAACTGCAATGTTGTCCTTAGTTGCTTCAGTATTGATGGTGTCGAATTTCCGTTATTATAGTTTTAAGGAAATAGATTTTAAAGGAAAAGTACCATTTTTGTATGTTTTGGTTATGATTGTTTTATTTGTAGCTATTGCAGCAAATCCATCTTGGGTTATATTTATTGGTTTTAGTGTGTATGCATTATCTGGATTAATTTTAACTTTATGTGGGTTGTATAAGGTGAGAAAGCAAAGAAAGCATTAACATGAGTATTCACTTAATTATGGGGTTAGGCGGGATCAAATGATGCTTATCAGTAGATCTCCGCTTGCGGAGATGACCGAAGTCTTGAATAGACACTGCTGAGCAAATGGTTATGAATTGTCAACCTCTGTTATTACTCACCTT
>NZ_JBAQZB010000059.1:0-12384 GCF_049790535.1 Legionella sp. | reverse complement strand
AATAATTTGTTGGAAAAATCTGCTTCTTGGTAGCGATGTAAATTGCTAATCAGGTTTGCTGCAGTAAAATGAATTTTATTATCTTGAGTGTCTATGCTGGGCGAAACAGTAGCTGCATTAGCTGCCCACATACTGGATGCAGAATAACAAGCACTAAGTAGATCTGGAGCAGTTTTATAGGCTTTTTTTAATTGCATTTCAACAGAACCTCGAAACCCTAATTGATACAGTAACTCAAGATTAGGGCGTTGATGTGGAGGAAGTATCCCCTGTTTTATTCCCAAATTATGAAGCAAACGCATCTTTTCTAAGCCTTGTTTTGCCGCTGCTTGAGGATTAGAGGGCGCTGAAGCATTGTGAATAGACGCAATGTTACCGGTAGCAAGACCTGCATAATTATGAGTGGGTCCTACCAAGCCATCCATATTCAATTCATAACTATTCATTTGTGATCCAATACGATACCAGGTAAAAGTTTCTCTGGTGTGGTTAAATGAGACTGCTCTATGCTAGCTACAGGATAGGAACAGTAATCAGCGGCAAAATAGGCACTCGGTCTATGGTTTCCGCTTAATCCGATTCCCCCAAAGGGCAGATTGCTCGCTGCACCGGTCGTAGGTCTATTCCAATTAATTAATCCAGAACGAACTTTTTGATAAAATTGCTGATAATGTTTTTCATTAGTACCAAACAAGCCGGCAGTTAATCCGTAACGCGTTTGATTGGCTAAAAAGATTGCTTCATCAAAATCGTGGTAGCGGTAAATTTGTACTAAGGGTGCGAAAATTTCTTCATCCATTGGATTATTTACTTTACTCATATCAACAATTCCTGGCGATAATAAACCCGTATTTTTTGCAAGAAGTGTCATGGATAATAAAGACTCTCCTCCAACTTCAAGGAGCATTTTTTGACTGTGTAAATGCTTAAGTGCTTGATCATGGCTAATTACTGGGCCCATGAATGGTTCTAGCTGCTGATCAAAAGGGCCTACTTTTACTGATTGGCAAGCGCTAATAAAACGCTTTAAAAACTCTTCCCCATTAGCTGAGTTAGGGATAATAATTCGTCTGGCGCAGGAGCAGCGTTGTCCAGAGGTGATTAGCGTCGAAAGCAGGGTTTGATACACTGCAGCATTAAAATCTTTAAGCTCATCAATAACTAAGGGATTATTACCTCCCATTTCTAATGCTAAAATGATTTCTGGTCGATCGCTGAATTGTTGATGAATATGTAAACCCGTTAGATAGCTTCCTGTAAAATAAACTCCTTGAATATCTTGTGACAACAGGGTTTTTCCACACATTGCATCACCTTGTAGGCAATTAATGACACCGGGAGGTATTCCACTATCATGCCAGCATTGCATTATTAATTCAGCAACGGCGGGAGCATGTTCGCTGGGTTTATAAAGAATGGTGTTTCCCGCTAAAAGTGCAGGAACAATATGTCCATTACTTAAATGAGCTGGGAAATTAAATGCGCCTAAAACGACAACAACTCCCTGTGGTTTATAACGGACAAAGGTATTTACTTCAGCTGTGGTAGTTTTTTTTGTGCCAGTACGTTCCTGATGTGCTTGGATGGATATATTAACTTTTGTTACTACTGAGTTTACTTCAGTATGAGATTCCCATAAAGGTTTTCCTGTTTCTTGAGAAATTAATTGAGCCAATTGATTACATTTTTTTTCTATGCACACAGCAAATTTTTTGATGTATTGAACTCGTTGTTTAAAGTCAAGAGTAGACCATAAGCTAAGAGCTTGCCGCGCTGCACTTGCTGCTGCAAAAATTTCTTCTTCTGTAGCTTTGAATCCTTGCCAAAATGGGGTGCCATAAGCTGGATTCACGGACTCTAGAACAGCGCCATTAGCTTTTACCCATTGTCCATTAATATAGTGTCCCTTGCCTTGCATCATATTTAATTTTCCTAGAATTATAGGGGTGATACTCGTATGCTATCTCCGCATTGAACATTGAGCATTTGCGCTGTTCTTTTACTGATAATACAGGTGTTTTTTTCTTTATTGATTAACGTGGTATCAATGGTTGCACGAAAATTTAATTGTGTATTGCATAATAAGTAATCAGAACTGCTGACCTCATCACTTAGGGCTTTAATGATTAAAAGACGACTTAACTCTATAGTTTTTATTTGTTCTACGGGTACTTCAAGTGTTGGTCCGGCGTCGAATATATCGATGTATTTGTTATAGCGAAAACCTTCTTTTAATAAAATATTCATAGCAGGTGCCGTTAATGGGTGTGCATGACCAATTACTGCTTGAGCTTCTGGTGAAAGCAATTTGACATAAATAGGGTGACGTGGCATTAAATCAGCAATAAATTGTTTGTCAGTGGCTAAGGTAAGGCGATCAGCTTCTGCATAATTCATCTGGAAAAAATGGCGGCCGACATTTTCCCAAAAGGGTGATACTCCATTTTTGTCTGAGATCCCACGCATATCAGCAATGACAGTAGGGGCAAAACGTTCTCGGTGTTGTGCCATGAATAAAAAACGGGCTTTAGATAATAATAGACCATTATTGTTTTTTCTATATTTTGGATCCAGAAAAAGCGTACATATTTCGCTGCATCCTTGATTATCATTCACTAAACTTAATACTTCATAATCGCTGCGAATGTTTAAAGAGTGCGATATGCGGGTACGTTTTGAAACTTTGTAAGAATAAAAAGGTGTTTCATAACCTATTCGTGATTCAATAGCTGAAATGCCAACAATTTCATTATTCCTATGATTTTCCAGGACAAAAAGATAATATTCACAAACAGGATGTTCTATTTTTTTTTTATAAGAAGCGATTGATAATTGGATGCGTTTTTTTAATAATTGTTTGTCTTTAGGAAGGGTCGTCATGCCGACACCGCTTTGCTCTATTAGATGATGAATTGCATCTAAATCAGAATCAAGTACACTACGAAATAGCATCATTTGTTTAAATCCTCTAAGCCACCTTGCGCTAAATCCATCAAGACTAAGGCACTTAGGGCGGCACGTTCAGGTAAACTATCTAATAAAATATATTCTTCGGGACTATGAATATTACCGCCTCGTACACCTAATGTGTCTAAAACGGGCAAACCGTGTTGTGCTAGATTATTACCATCACAACAGCCACCACTATCTTTCCAGTCAATAGATAAACCAAGTTGTTTACCCATGAATTGTACACGATGAAATAGACGCTCCGTGCCTGAACATATTCGTTTTACAGGTCTACCAAAAGCACCTTCTACAGTTAAAGTATAATCTTGGCGTTTTAGTTGCTGAATAATTTTATCAATTTCTCGTTTTACCCACTGTTCATCATCAGGGTGACTAATGCGGACATCCAGTTTAGCGACGGCTTTACTAGGGACCATATTAAGAGCCTCTCCACCAGCAAATTTGCCTACATTAATAGTGACACCATCACGTTTATCGTTAAGCTTATTAATCGCACAAATTGCTTCAGCCATATAACAAATTGCATTTCTACCCTCAGCAAAAGCACGACCCACATGAGCTGCTTTGCCTGAAGCAATTAAGGTTAGTTTACCACTGCCTCTTCGATTTTTAGCTAAAGTGCCCGTTGCCGTCATTGCTGGTTCATAAACTAAAGCCGCCTGATAATGAGCAGTAAGTTCATTAAAAAGTACACTGGATGCAGGAGAACCTATTTCTTCATCCGAATTAATGAATACGTCCCAACCAATTTGGGTCGCACTGTCATCGTGTTCAAAAGCAGTTAATGCATGCAGCATCACAATTAATCCTCCCTTCATATCAGTAACGCCAGGTCCGTTAATATGATTACTATTCACGTAGGTTAATTTTTGAAAGGGACTAGTTTCTGGATATACAGTATCCATATGACCGCTAAGAAGGATGCGTCGTTTCAAATGGGGACGTTTTCTGATGAATAGGGCATCACCAAAATGCTGTAATGATGTGTCCCCTGACATGTTAATCATGGGCAATGAATGTAATTTTTTAATTTGAATAGTATCTGCAATGGGTTTATAAGCAATCTGCAACTTATTTAACATTTGTGCTAATCCAGGTAGATTAAATGTGCCTGAGTTAATCTCACAAAATTGGTATAATTGCTGCACCATTGTTTTCTGATTATCTTTTATTGTATCAATTAGTTTTTGGTATGAATTAATCATGATTTTAAACTCTCTTTAACCATATCTTAAATAAAGGTAATTCACAATGTTTATAGATTGCTATTATCGGTTTTCATCAGATATTCTTGGTTTTTAAATTTATTTTGTTAGAGTATTTGATTGCCTCGACTGATGAAAAAAAGACCGAGTATTATTAGGTTTTATATTCCCCATAATACCAATCACACCTAGTGCTCCTGCGTTACTTAATTTTTGATCACGCATCGATGGTTCTGTAGGAATTAATTGATCAATAATCTTAGTTCGTGTAGATGAATCAACTGGTATTAATTGGTCAATACGCTCCAATCTTATGATCAGTTCAGCCCGTCGCTCCATCACTTGTTCATGTCGTTTTACTCCGTGCTCTAATTGCGATTTATCTGATATAAGCTCATCCTCGGTTTTGCTGATGCGCTCAATAAAATCAGTAAAACTTTTTTCTTCATTTTGCAAGAAAGCATCTAATTTTTTTTGAAAAGTCTCTCGCTGTTGTGAATTGCTAATTACTGTCTCTGAAAGGGTTTTAACAGTTTTTTGTAATATAGTTGCCAAACTTTTTGTTTTTTCAAGTTCACCATTTAAGGTTGTTTTTTTATTTTTTAATTCAGCGAGTTGTAGCGTGAGTATTTCATTAATTCGTTGATGATCAAGATTAGTTTTTTCAAGTTTTTCTATGGTTTTCTCATAGTTCATTTGATTTCTTTCTATATTATTTTTGAATGAGAGAGTATCTTTCTGCAGATCTTCCTGGCTTTCACGTAAAAATTTTTCTGTGATGATCGAGCTTTCTATTTGCACTTTTAAGGTATCTATCTGATTTGCTAATTCATTTTCTGCTTTAAATTTTTCAACCTCTAGTGACAATTTCTGGCGTATGACATCTAAGGCAGAAATAGTTAATGCCAGAGAGTCGATAAGGAAACTGAGACTTTTATGTACTTGCATTAAAAGTTCATTGGATGAGGAAATACTGACAAGGCCGTTAGCTTCCTTGTTAAATGATTTTGGATCTAATATTATTTTTTGTGCGGCATCGGAAAAATGTAATTGGGTTAGTGCTTTTTGAGCTCCCTTAGTATCAATCTTATTCTCTGTTTGAGAAGTTTCTTTGGGATAATTAGTATGCAAAAAGCATTGAAGTTCTTCTTCTTTGGTAGTCATTTATTACTCCCTATATTTAAGAATTCCCTTACCTTTACTTTTTTAACCCTGCAATGGATGGAGAAACAAATAAAAATTTGTTTCTATAATATTTTGAATGTAGATCATTATTTGCATAAACGCATTATTTATTAGCGGTTTTAATTGAAGAAAGTGCATTGAGCAGTTAGGATTGTTAGTAAATCATTGAATTTTGCGGACAAGCCACGTGGAGCTGGTATTGCTACAACTTATTAAAGTTACTATCGCATCACCAGATAATATTTGCTTATGTGCTACATTCTAAGGTTAAATCGTGAAAAGTTACTTTTGTTTTGATAGGTGTCATTCTGACTGGAACACTATACTTGCTCATGCTATGGAAACTATGGATAAAAATTACTTACACCAACTAATGAGTCAGACTAATTGGCTTCCTGGTATCGATCGTTTATTTGCAGCTTTTAGCTTACCACTTGCGAAGACAAACTATATTTTATTAGGTGAGTCGCCTTATCCACGTCCTGCTTCCGCTAATGGATATGCTTTTTGGGATAATGCAGTAGAAATGTTGTGGAGTCAGAACGGTTTGAGCACAGCAGTAAACCGTGCAACCTCATTACGTAACTGGATAAAGATGATGTTGCTTGCTCGTGGAAATTTAGAAGCTACAGACACATCTCAAGCTACTATAGCAAAACTGGATAAGAGCACTTTGGTGCAAACGGGAGAGCAATTGTTTTCTCGCATGATGGAGAAGGGTATTTTATTATTAAATGCTTCTCTAGTTTATAGTGAAGGAATGGTGCCCTATCATGCGCGGCAGTGGAAACCTTTTATGCAAAGTCTTTTTGCGCAATTAGCTTTAGTTAAATCTACAGTACAGCTAATTTTATTAGGAAAAATAGCAGAAACTAGTTCACAGGATAAATTACCTGTGGGTTTGATCGCAGAACATCCTTATAATATTAGTTTTATAACAAATCACAATGTGATTAAATTTTTTAAACCGCTGGACTTATTGTCATATGAATAATAAATCAACAATTAATACCGAAGAAGTTAATAAATTTGCCCTCTATGCCAAACAATGGTGGGATATGGATGGCCCCTTAAAAACCTTGCATGATATTAATGGAACCCGTTTAAATTTTATTACTCAGCATGTGCAATTAACTGATTTAGTAGTATTGGATGTGGGGTGTGGTGGTGGGATTTTATGTGAAGCAATGGCGAAATCGGGAGCAAAAGTTACAGGAATTGATGCAGAAAACGAGGCAATTCAGACCGCGCAAGCACATGCCAAACAAAACGATCTGGCTATTGATTATTTTTGTACACCTGTCGAAGCTTACAAAAGTAAAAGTTATGATGTAATTACCTGTATGGAACTATTGGAGCATGTGGAACATCCTGAAATGGTGTTAAAACATTGCAAACGTTTGCTTAAACCCAATGGCTTTTTATTTTTATCAACGATTAGTAGAACAATGAAGGCTTATGCCAGTGCAATTGTTGCTGCTGAGTATGTACTGAATATATTACCCAGACAAACTCATGATTATCGTAAATTTATTAAGCCAAGTGAACTCATGGCAATGGCCCGTTCTTTTGGTTTCAATCTGGTTGATATGAAGGGGATGAATTATCACCCTTTTTTAAGAATAGCTTCACTAAGCTCAGATGTACAAGTTAATTATTTATTAGCTTTGCAACAATAATATTTGAATGTGTTCACTAGTCGGATCTGAAGCAGATTTTTGATAACTACAGCCAGTTTCTTAGCGGATATTATTTCCGAGGTACTAAAAAAGTACATTTTCTGGCTGTATTATTTTGTTGTGAAGCCGCAAAGATAACTTCTTCATTCTCTTGCAATGTCGGAGCGGCAAAGGGAAGAGCATTACCATGTTGTTTTACAGCTGCGAGCACTATCTCCTTATCTTCTTGCAATGCAAGAGAAGCGTGGCGAAAAGCATATCCATTTGTTTTCACGGCCATGAGCACCACTTCTTTATCCTCTTTCAATGATGGAGTAACATGGCAAAGAGCTTCTCCATTTTTTTTATAACCGCAAGCACATAAATCAAGTAAACTAGACTCATTCTCCGTTTATTTTTTTATAAAAAACAAATAAAATCAAGCTTAAGCTCAAAGTGAAGTTGTGTCTCAAAAAGTTAACACTGTTATTTCTTATTGGTGTTTGCAAAGCTCATCAGGGGATGAGATGGTTAAATAAGCACTCTCGATTGAATTGTGCCCAGTATTATTTATCCTTATTTTAATTTACACTAAAATATTGGTTTATCTATAAGGAGTAGGGAATGAAACAGCATGCACACGGATTTTTAACATTAGTAAACGAATCCAAAAAACATATTCAAGAGATAACACCAAAAGAGTTGAAAGAAAAATTGGATCATCATGTACCTATCCAGCTTATTGATGTGCGTGAAGATCATGAGTGGGAAACAGGAAGTATTTCTGAAGCGATGCATTTAAGTAGGGGCATAATCGAGAGGGATATTGAGAAAAAAATACCTGATCTCAAACAGCAAATCATTGTTTATTGTAGCGGTGGATTTCGTTGTGCTCTTGTTGCAGAAAGTTTACAAAAGATGGGTTATTCTCATGTGTATTCTTTAAATACTGGATTACAGGGTTGGATTGATGCTGGTTATCCAATTGTACACAAAAATAAATAAGAACTTAATAGCACTTTGGATGTATTCTTAGCTTTTATAACAGGATGTATTGGGTTTCTGAGTACTTGCTTACATTACCTCATTGGTAATCATTAAAAAGAATTTAAATAAAGTGCATATTCTCCTTCATAACCCATGCAGTTAGGTAATTGCGCTACCGAGTTAATATGATAAGTTATGGTTTCTTCAGAATGTTTTGATATGCCATTATTAACATGACAATAGTTAATACCAAAATTTTTTGCCCCATACCCATCACTAATCATTGAGTCGCCAACCATGAGCATGGAGTTTTTATTATAAGCATGAATTGATTGATTGCGGGTGCTGGCAATTTTTTCTATAGCAATATCAAAAATCCTCTTATTGGGTTTAGCAATACCCACTTCATCTGACACAACAAAACAGTCAAACCAATTATGTAATCCTAAGCGTTGTCGTTTTTTACCCTGAGAGTTAGAGAGTCCATTGGTAATGATACCCAAAATATGTCCTTTTTGGTGCAAAAATTCAATCGCTTTTTTTACATGAGGAATCCAATCTGCATATTCACCTAGATAGTGATCATAAGTATCAGCTACTTCTTGAGCTGAACCACTACATGCAATTTTTTCATTTAATAGTTTAAATCGTAAAAACCTGATATCGTGGGGCATAAGTGCATTTTCCTTAGCACCTACACGTTTCCAAAGAACATTGTTGATCTCTTTATAGAGGACCTCAAAAACTATAGAAGTTACTCCTTGATAAAATTGCTCATAAATTTTATGCAAGCTCATTGTTTCGGAAGCAGTAAAGTCAATTAAAGTATTATCTAAATCAAATAAAATAATTTGATAAAACATGATGAACTCTCTTCATTTATTCATACCCATAAATGTAAATACCAATCCAGTATTTTCTGGCCCAAAAATAATACAGTTATTCCTGAAACACACAAAAAAGGGCCAAAAGGAATGGTTGTATCCTTAGATTTATTATGTAAAAACAAATACAAAAATCCAACAATTGTACCCAAAATGGAAGAAAACAGTAGAATTAATGGTAAAAATTTCCAGCCAAACCAGGCACCTAATGCAGCAAATAATTTAAAATCACCATTTCCCATACCTATTTTGCCAGTAACTATGTAAAAAAGTTTAATAAAAAGCCATAAACCTATATAGCCACCAGCAGCGCTCAACACAGCTTCAGGTAAAGGGGTAAATAAATGTTCTGTATTGGCGATCAAACCTATCCATAAAAGGCTTAGTGTAATGCAATCAGGTAATAGTTGATGATCTAAATCAATAAAAAACAGGCAAATTAAAAGCCAGATAGCAATCAAGGAAAAAATAAGCTGTAAAGTAAAACCAAAATGCCAACAGGCATATATAGACAACAGCATGGTACTTAATTCAATTAAAGGATAACGAAGCGAAATAGGACGTTTGCATTGATAACAACATCCTCTTAAGAATAAATAACTTAAAATTGGAATATTTTGCCAAGACTTAACCAGCGAGTTGCATGAGGGACAAAAGGATCTAGGGAGGAATAAATTAAACGTTTGTGTTTTTTCATCTTTAATGTTCAATAACTGACAATATTCTTGTTTCCATTCTCGCTCCAACATTATTGGCAAGCGGTAAATCACCACATTAAGTAAGCTGCCTACAGCTAAAGAGAAAATAGCAATTGCACTGTATAAAAACCAGGAGTGATTGATAATTAATTCATGTATCATTTAAGTAATAACCTTTTAGATTGCGGAACCCAGTTTAAAAATAGGCAGATACATTGCAATAATAAGTCCTGCCACGAAAATACTTAAGATAAACATAATAATGGGCTCTAATAAACTACTGAATGCATCTAATGCATTATCTACATCTTCTTCATAAAAATCTGCTATTTTGCTTAACATTTTTTCCAAAGTACCTGATTCTTCCCCAATAGCAATCATTTGTATAACCATATTAGGAAATAACCGAGTATTCTCCATTGCCTTATTTATCTGTTGACCAATTGCTACTTCGTTTTTAATGCATTCCGTTGCTGTTGCGAAAATAATATTTCCTGTAACTCCAGCTACTGATTTTAGTGCATTTACCAAAGGTAAACCCGCAGCAAAAGTAATCGATAAGGTTCTTGAGAAACGAGCAATAGCAGCTTTTTCTATAATTGGCCCGATCAGTGGAAATTTTAATAATATGCGATCACTATTTTCGGCAAAATTAGGCCAATTTTTTTTTGCATAACTAAATGAATAAATAAGTGCAGCAAAGCAACCAAAAATCAGATACCAGTATGATTGAAACATCATGGAGAGTTGAACTATCGCTTTAGTCATAGCAGGAAGATCTGCACCAAAACCTTTAAACATCACTTCAAACTGAGGAATAACAAAAATAAGCAAGCCCATAGTGATAATAAAGGTGATTATGATGATTGCGGTAGGATAGGCTAGTGCTTTTTTGATTTTCTTTTTTATATGCTCAATTTTTTCTTGATAAGTGGCAATTTTATTTAACATGATGTCCAGTGAGCCTGATTTCTCACCTGCATCGACTAAATTACAAAATAATTCATGGAAATGAGCGGGGCGTTTTTTTAGCGTTTCTGAAAGTGTTAAACCCGTTTCAACTTCCTGTTTCATCTTTTGAATTAATTCTTTAAGTTGTTTATTTGATTGTCCTTTAGCCATGATATCAAAAGATTGCACTAAAGGAATACCGGATTCACTTAAAGTCGCTAATTGACGGCTGAAAAGGGTAATGTCAGCGGATGTAATCTTTTTATTTTTTTTATTGAACAGTAGACAGCGTTTTGGGCCAATTTTCTTAATAACTATACCTTGATTACGTAAATTAACTTTAGCTAATGCTAAACTTCTTGCTTCAATATTACCGACTATTTTCAATCCTGTTTTATTCATTCCACTATAATGAAACGTTAGTGAGTTTTTCTCAATTTTAGCCATGAATTTAATCAACGGTTACCCGACTGACCTCCTTTAAAGTAGTAATTCCTTGTTTCACCTTTTCAAGACCTGATTGATAAACTGTGCTCATACCCTCAGCTTGAGCTATTTTTAGAATTTCCAGTGAGTTTCCACCGGACATAATTAATTCTCTCAAAGTATTACTCATGGGTAACACTTCAAATAATCCTATTCGGCCATGGTATCCTTTAATGCATTTAGGGCAGCCTGCAGCTTTATATAGTTGAATTTTCTCTAAATCCGTTTCATTAAAGCCTAAACCTAATAAGTCCTGTTTAGTAAAATCTTTATCTAATTCTCTACAATGAACACATAATTTTCTTACTAAACGTTGGGCCATGATTAGTGTTATCGAACTGGCAATATTAAACGTGGGTATACCCATATTTACCAAGCGATTTAATGTTTCAGCAGCACTGTTCGTATGTAGCGTTGATAGAACTAAATGTCCTGTTTGTGCTGCTTTAATGGCAATTTCAGCTGTTTCTAGATCACGAATCTCGCCAACCATAATGATGTCGGGATCTTGCCGTAAAAAAGATCGCAAAACACTGGAAAAGGTTAAACCTGTTTTAGGATTAATATTAACCTGATTAATCCCGGTTACTATACTTTCAACGGGATCTTCTGCAGTTGAAATATTGACTTCCTTAGTATTAAGCATATTTAATGCAGCATACAGGCTTACTGTTTTACCACTGCCTGTGGGGCCAGTGACCAAAATCATCCCTTGGGGACGCGCAATCGCATGAATAAAATGCTCTTTCTGAATAGGATTTAAACCTAATGTGTCGATACTTAGTTTTGCTGTGTCCGGATCCAGTATTCTTATGGCTACTTTTTCACCGCCTACCGTAGGGCAAGTGCTGATACGAAAATCAATGGATCTGCTTTTGGATATCTGCATTTTGAATCTGCCATCCTGAGGTACCCGTCGTTCAGAAATATCTAAATTAGACATAACCTTAATACGCGCGGTAATTCGCTTAGATAAACTGATCGGTGGGTTGGCAACTTCATGCAAAATGCTATCCTGGCGATAACGAATACGGTATTCTTTTACAAATGGCTCAAAATGAATGTCTGAAGCTCTTTGTTTAATTGCATCAAGAAGAATTTTATTCACAAATTTTACAATAGGCGCATCTTTGCTTATATCGTATTCTGTGACCTCATTGTTAGTAATGTCATCAAAATTCGTTACCTCATTAATATATTCGGACAGACTTTGATTTTCTTTTAGGGTGAACAGTCGATCAATTAATGTGGTAAGTTTGTCAGTTTCAACCACAATAGGGTATGTATTCAGACCTGTATGAAATTGAATTTCTTTTAAGGACGCCTGTTTGCTGGGATCATCAGTAGCTACATACAGACT
>NZ_JBAQZB010000058.1:0-9799 GCF_049790535.1 Legionella sp. | reverse complement strand
CTTTAGCTGTGTCCCTGCATGCTCCTAACGATGAATTACGTAATGAGCTAGTGCCCATTAATAAAAAATATCCTTTGCTGCAGTTGATGACTTTATGTAAAACTTATTTTAAAGATGAGCCTAGAAGAAAAGTGACTTTTGAATATGTGATGCTAAAAGGGATTAATGACCAGCCTGAACACGCCAGTCAATTAATCAAGCTATTACGTAATATTCCTGCAAAAGTGAATTTAATTCCTTTCAACCCCTTTCCAATGACGCACTATCAGCGTTCTTCTCAAGAAGCAATTGATGCATTTAGAGATAAATTGATTGCTCATGGAATTAACACCATCACCCGTAAAACCCGTGGAGATGATATTGATGCTGCTTGTGGACAACTGGCTGGTGAAGTTAAAGATAGAACTAGTCGTTCGCAGAGATGGCAAAAATTGCATTTTATTCCTAAAGTTGTTGATGGTTTCGAACAAGAAGAGTTAGTTTAAGCAGAATATAAGAGCTTTGGATATAGACTAAGTATTCCCTAGCACACTTTTCTTAGTTAATTAACTACAAAACATTTTTAATTTATCTATAAGTGGTTATAATGCCGAATCATTTCTAATCGTTAATGTGAACTCTGTGTTAAAAACATGTTATCTCTTATTCATTTTGACTTGTTTATTAATGCAAGCATGTACACATAATGAAGAAGGTGAACAACAAAATTTAAAAAAACCGGATCTTAGTAAGGCTGCTTCATATAATGTTCAATTAGGATTAGGTTATTTAAAACAAGGCGATAGGCCTAGAGCAAAAAAGAAATTACTCACAGCCTTGGAGCAAGAGCCAAAATCACCTGATGTTAATTCAGCAATGGCTTATTATCTTGAGCAGACCAATGAACTTGAACCTGCTAAAAAATATTATTTAAAAGCATTATCATTCGCATCCAATGGAGGAGCACAACTTAATAATTATGGAGCTTTCTTATGCCGTCAAGACGATTACAAAAAAGCAGAACATTATTTTTTACGCGCAGCTAATGATTTACACTATGTACACACAGCAGGAGCCTATGAAAATGCAGGTCTCTGTGCTTTGTCTGTCCCTAATACAGCTAAAGCTAGACTTTATTTTACAAAAGCATTAAATCAAGACCCCATAAGAAAAGTTTCTTTTTATGAACTAATTAAAATAGAGATTAAAGAGGGACGTAATGTAGAAGCTTATACATTGCTGCGAAAATACCCTAATTTAGTTTTAAACGATAGGATATTGTTATCTTTGGCTAAGGAAATTTCAGTGAAAGTGGGTCAGTACAATGTGGCTGTAGAATATGAAAATAATATCAAAAATATTGAGCCAAATCTCGATAATGGTGGAGCAAATAATGAGTACAACAACTACGCTTGATGAGAATGCACTTATTCAAGAAATTAATCCTGGATTACAACTTGCTAGTATACGTGAACAAAGAGGATACACTATTGAGTTTGTTGCCAATAAGTTACACTTAAGGGCTCGTGTTATTGAATTACTTGAAAATAATGAGTTTAATTCACTACCAGGACCTGTGTTTATTAAAGGTTATTTACGGGCTTATGCTAAATTATTGGATGTAGCTCCAGAGCCTTATTTATCAGTTTTTAACGAACACTATGTTTCTGAGAAAAAACCCGAGCGAGCTGCTTTATGGCAACAAAGTAAACGTGAACAAAATAAGGCTGAATATGTTATTCGCTGGTTTACTATTTTATTTGCATTGGGAGTTATGGTTGCCGTGGGTATTTGGTGGCAAAAAAATCAAGAGAGTCAACAACAGGTATTTTCAGAAAAAAAAATGGACCACGATCCAACAACTGAAGTTAGGTTGACTGACATATCTAAAATGAAATCTTTGTTAAATCCTAGACCGGAAATGTCACCATTGGAGAAAATAGGTGGTTGATAGAATTCAAGCAATACGTGGCATGAATGATATTTTACCTGATAAAACCCCATTATGGCATTATATTGAACAAACAATCATTCATTGCTTAACAAGCTATGGCTACCAAGAAATTCGCTTTCCTATTATTGAGAGTACTCAATTATTTAAACGAACTATTGGAGAAGTAACTGATATAGTCGAAAAGGAAATGTATACCTTTAACGATTTAAATGGTGAGAGCATCACCCTTAGACCTGAGGGTACTGCAGGCTGTGTCCGTGCATGTCTAGAACATGGTTTATTATACAACCAGCAACAGAAGTTGTGGTATTTAGGTGCAATGTTTCGTCACGAACGACCTCAAAAAGGTCGCTATAGACAATTCACGCAATTGGGTGTTGAGGCATTTGGAATGCCTGGGGTAGAAATTGAGCTTGAATTAATTTCCATTTGCCGTAAGTTCTGGACTCAATTAGGTTTTGCTGATTTAGTGCAGTTGCAGGTAAATACCCTAGGGAAGTTATCTGAGCGCCAAGACTATAGAAATATTCTGATTGAATACTTCAATGATCATGTCGATCAACTTGATGAGGACAGTAAAAAAAGATTAACTAGAAATCCATTACGAATTTTAGATAGCAAAAATCCTGAAATGCAGCAATTGCTAGCCAATGCTCCAAAACTAATTGATGTGCTTGAAGGACAGAGTCGTGATCATTTTCATCGTTTTTGCGCTGGGTTGGATGCATTACAGATTCCTTACGTTGTTAATCCCGTTTTAGTTCGTGGATTAGATTATTATGGACATACTGTTTTTGAGTGGGTTACAGATCATCTAGGTAGCCAAGCAACAATTTGTGCCGGCGGTCGTTATGATGTATTGGTTGAGCAATTAGGTGGCAACGCTACCCCTGCAGCAGGGTTTGCATTGGGTTTAGAGCGTATATTTCTTCTAATGGATACTTTAAATGTTTGGCCCCAAGAGAATGAGAACAACGCTTTATTTGTTATCGCTATAACTGAAGAGGCTATAGTTAAAGGTTTATTAATTGCTGAATCAATTCGTAATGCGTACCCAGCAATAGAAGTTATAGTAAATACTGGTGGTGGGAGTTTTAAAAGTCAATTTAAAAAAGCTGATAAAAGTGGAGCGCGCCTAGCTTTAGTTTTGGGTGAGGATGAGTTAACTAATGATAATATTAGCATTAAAGACTTACGTAATGGAACGGATCAGATTATAGTAAAGCAAACTGAGATCAATCGGTTTTTACATGATTATTTAACCTAAGTAGAATTTGTAATCAGGGTTATGAGTTTAGTTGAAAGTTCAGGGGAGTGTTATGTCAGTTTATATGACGGAAGAGGAACAATTGGATTTGATTAAAAAATGGTGGAGGCGTAATGGTACGTTGATTACTCTTGCATTGTCGCTAATCATTTTTGCTGTTGCTGGCTATCGATATCTAACATGGCATCAAGATAAATTGACACAGCAAGCTTCTGTAGCTTATGAACAAATGATGCTGGCTGTATCGAATCATAATGAAAACATCGTTAAATCTTATGCTAATCAATTAATCCAAGAGCACGAGAAAACTGTTTATGCGGATGTGGCGCATATGACCCTCGCTAAAGTTTATGTTTCTGAAAATAAACTAGAGAATGCTCAGAATGAATTAAAAATTGTGGCTGATAAAAGTAAAATGCTCTCTTTGAGGCAAATTGCAAAAATTCGTATTGCACGGATATTACTTGCTGAAAAATCGTATACGAATGCATTAAATGAACTAAGTAGCATCGTGGATGCTACTTACCTGCCAGTTATTAACGAATTAAAAGGTGATATTTATGGTGCTACAGGCCAGTATCAGGAAGCAATGAATTCTTATAAACAAGCCATTACAGAAGTTAAAACCAATGGGATGGGTAATTCATTTTTAGAAATGAAAACTAACGAAATCGCCGAGAAAAACCAATCGCTGAATTCTGATGATAAAAAGGTACAATCAACATAAGGTTTGTTGATAGATATGAGGTTTGAGTTTGATGAAAATTAAATTAATTATTTTAGCTCTTTGTGTTGTAGTGCAAGGATGCTCAAAAATTGATGATTACATGTTAGGTAAAGATAATTCGCCAAAACCCAAAAAACTTACAGAGATTCCAGAAAAAGTTAAGGTGGTACAAAACTGGTCTATAGCTGTTGGTAAGTCTTCAAAAAACAGCGAATATTTGCGCTTAAAACCCGTAATACAGGGTGGCATTATTTATACTGCTGATGCAAGTGGATTAGTTCAAGCCGTTAAAAAAAATGATGGTCAAATTAAATGGTCCACACAATTAAAACATCGCCTTGTTAGTGGTCCTGCTCTAGCAAATGGGTACATTGCTGTGGGAACCAGTAACTCAGCATTAATTCTATTAAATCAGACGAACGGAAAAAAATTATGGCAAAATAAAGTTTCCGGGGAAATTTTATCTCCACCCGCAATCGCCTATGATAAAGTTATTGCTAAAACTATTGATGGAAAGGTCTTCGCTTTTAATGCTGCAGATGGAAAACAAATGTGGATCTCGGAGCATGGCTCCCCAAGTTTAGTTTTAAAAGCAAGTTCTTCTCCCATAGTTATAGGAAACTTGGTTTTAATTGGGTTTTCCGATGGCAAGATGGACGCTATTGACATCAATTCAGGGCGCTTGGTTTGGCAGAGAAGTATCGCGTATGCATCAGGATCTAGTGATGTAGAACGATTAGTTGATATTGATGCTGATCCAATTGCTGAGGGTGATGTAGTCTATTTAGGAAGTTATCAAGGCTATATTGGTGCCTTATCTTTATCTAACGGACAATTTATCTGGCGAAAACGAGGTTCTGTTTATAAAAATATGCTGTCTGCCGGCAATACTTTATATGTTAGTGACAGTCACGATGTGATATGGTCTATTAATAAGCGTAATGGGCAAGTGAACTGGAAGCAAAAAGTGTTAAAAGCTCGTGGATTAACTGAACCTGCACTGATTGGTAATGAGCTGGTTGTAGGGGATAAAGCAGGCTATCTGCATTTTATTAATTCTCGAAGTGGAGAGCTACTAGGACGCTTTAAAGCGTCGAGTGGAGTAAGTACTTCACCAAGCGTGGTAGGAAAAACACTTTATGTGTTAACGGATAACGGAATGCTTAATCAACTGTCTGTGAGTTAATAATGATCCCTGTGATTGTACTGGTTGGGCGGCCCAATGTAGGTAAGTCTACTTTATTTAATAGATTGACCAAAACGCAAGATGCGCTTGTTGCTGATTTTCCTGGGTTAACGCGCGATAGACAATACGGTCAAGCCCAGCATAATAATAAACTTTATATCGTAGTTGATACGGGCGGTATTGGGGTTGATGATATTGCTGTTGACAATTTAATGTCGAAACAATCTGCGATCGCCTTAAATGAAGCGGATATCATTCTTTTTTTGGTTGATGGACGTTCAGGACTCACAGGAATCGACGAAAATATTGCGGCTAACCTAAGAAAATTAAATAAAAAAGTTTACCTTATTGTCAATAAAGCAGAAGGCTTAGATGATGATGTTGTGTGTGCGGATTTTCAATCATTAGGTATCCCTGAAATCCATTCTATTTCATCGTCCCATGGTAGTGGCATTCATTCTTTGTTGGATGCTGTATTGGTTCCATATGCACCATTATCAGATGAAGTTGTCGAGGATAATGTAATTAAAATAGCCTTTGCAGGTCGCCCTAATGTAGGTAAGTCTACTCTGATTAATCGTATTTTAGGTGAGGAACGCGTAGTTGTTTATGACATGCCTGGTACCACCCGTGACAGTATTGCAATTCCTTTCCTCCGAGAGGAGCAACGGTATATTTTAATCGATACAGCAGGAGTACGAAGAAAATCACGTATTGATGAAAAAATAGAAAAATTTTCTGTAATCAAGACGTTGCAGGCAATTAAAGAATCAAATGTCTGTTTACAACTGCTCGATGCGAATGAAGGAATAACTGATCAGGACATGAATTTACTTGGTTTTATTATTGAGTCTGGGAAAGCTTTAGTTATTGCCGTAAATAAATGGGATGGGCTTGATGAAGAGCATAAAGAAAACATAAAAAACGAATTATCAAGAAGGTTACATTTTGCAAATTTTGCAAAAATTAGATTTATTTCTGCTTTACATGGTAGTGGTGTAGGAACCTTATTTAAAGACATCAATGAAGCCTATGCTTCAGCCATACAATCATTTTCTACACCAAAATTAACTCGTTTACTACAGGATATTAGCACAAAACATACACCACCCTGTGTGAATGGGCGCCGCATTAAACTCAGATATGCTCATCTTGGTGGACATAACCCTCCTGTAATTGTTATTCACGGTAATCAACTTGCGGATCTTCCCGATAGCTATAAACGTTATTTAAACAATGAATTTACGAAGCACTTGGGATTGGTTGGCACTCCTTTGAAAATAGAGTTTAAGGGAGGGTCAAATCCTTTTGCTGAGAAAAAAAATAAGTTGTCTGAACGTCAAGTGAATAAGAAGAGACGATTAATGAATTGGGCTAAAAGGAAGAAAGCTAAAAGAGCTAAGGATTAAACAGGCTCTTAGGAAGTCATGGGGCGGTCAACTGATTGAAGATCTCTTATAAAAAACTCAGATAAAACACATGGTGTGAATTAATTTTAATTTGGACTCGAGTTCCTCTTCTTTAGGGTGAATATAACCTTCTGGTAAAATATTGATTTTTAAAAGCTGTGTATATGGCTTGCTTATATACTAAACTCCTCAGTCTGAATGAACAACAAGGTCTGTCTCAAGTTTTCTTTGCAAAGAGCTATTTGAAAAACATTACAAACTAAATCAGAATTCATATTTTATCCAACTACTTTCAATGATGGAACCACCATGAGCAGATGGAGTTTATTGCTTAAAGTCGCAAAATTAATACATCACAAGGAGCATGGTTAACAGTAGCGTGAGCAGTGCTACCTAAAAAAGAATGCAAGCCGGAGGTTGAACGACTACCAATAATAATAAGTTCACAATTAAGTTCCTTAACTTTATTAAAAATATGCTCTTTAACGGAACCGATATCAACAAATTGCTGTTCAGGTGGGATGTGGAAATTTTCACCAATTAGGGATAAAACAGTTTGTGCATCGTCTTTGGCAGGGTTTGCCAATTCTGTAAATCCTAATCCTTGAGCTAATTGGAAGCTTGCTGGTAATTCAATTACATGCAACAAATACAATTTAGCATGAAATTGCTTAGCTATTTCAACAGCTTTTTTAGTAAGATGATTATGTTCATTAAGCAGATCCGTTGCAAATAAAATATTAGTATACATGGTATCCCTCACGATAAACCTGTTTATTATTCTGAAGTGTAGTAGATTATAGTCGCGGTGTGTTAGTTTTGTTGTTTCTATACCCCTTAATTGTAGTATTTAGCTCTTTTAAAGGAATTAAAACAAAATCCCTTGATAAAATATGGGGATGAGGGGTGATAAGCTTTTTTGTACGAATAGTTCGATTACCATAAAACAGAATATCAATATCAATTATACGAGGACCCCAACGTTTTTTACGCATACGACCTTGCTGTTTTTCAATTTTTTGGCATGCACTTAGTAATTGCAAGGGTGATAATATAGTAACAATTTCAATAACTGCATTACAAAAATCTTGTTGGTTTAAGAGTCCCCACGGCTTGGTCCAGTGAAAATTTGAGATTTTTGTAATTGAAGTGGCATTTAAAGAGCGAATCGCGTGGATGGCTCTTCTAAGCTGACGTTGTGGAGATTTTTGATTGGAACCGAGTGCAAGATAGCAAACATTCATTTATTAACTTTTTCTTTTTTTCGGGATCTAGGTTTTGAGGGGTTAGAGCTACTAAGTTGCGAAACCATTTGTGCACGCACTTCTTCGTTTACTTCTTGAAAAGTAGTCCACCATTGAGCCAGTTCCATTGATTCATCACTAGCAAGTGCTCGTAAGGCCATAAAATCATAAGCCGCTCTAAAGCGAGGATGCTGCAATAAATTAAATGCGCGTCCACCTAATCGTTTAGGAAAACGGTATTGTAATAGCCACATCTCTCTAATAATTTGGGTGTATCGTTTGGGAATAGAAATAATTTTATTTTGTGTAGTAATAACTAAAGACATTGCTTTTTCAACAGAAGGTAAAGGCTCCATTCCCAAGGCTTGTAGTTGTTTTGATTGTTCAAGCATAGGAAACCATAAAATGACAGCAAACACAAATGCGGGAGTAACTGGCTTTTGATCATGAATGCGTGTATCTGTATTTTCCAGGGCAATTGCTAATAAATTATTTACAGGATAGTGACTGTTTAAAAGAGCAGCGGTTTGTGGATATAAATGATGAAATAATCCATATTGCATCAATAATTTCTGTACTGTTTCTGCATTACCACATTGATATAATTTAGTCATCTCATCAAATAAACGTGAGTTAGAAACATGAGTAATCAGATGGCTAATTTCTGGAAAGGGCGCTTCAGTTTCTGGCGCTAGATTAAAATGTAGTTTGGCACTAAAGCGTATGGCACGGAGCATGCGTACCGGGTCTTCCTGATAACGTGTTACTGGATCGCCAATTATGCGAATAAGTTTATCTTGAATATCTCTAAAACCACCAGTGAAATCAATGATGGTTGAATCGGTAATATTGTAGTAGAGTGAATTAATCGTAAAGTCGCGTCTCCATGCATCTTCATCTAAAGAACCAAAGGCGTTGTCACGCACTAACATACCGCGCTCATTGGTTTGTTGATTTTCATCAACGGCAGCATGACTACGAAAAGTAGCTACTTCAATAACTTCACGGTGAAAAAGGATGTGAACCAGTTTAAAACGACGCCCGATAATACGTCCATTTCTAAATAAGCTTTTAATTTGATTGGGTGTAGCATTGGTTGCTACATCGAAATCTTTAGGAGCTTTATGAAGTAATAAGTCTCTTACACTACCACCAACGATGTATGCCTGAAAACCGCCGCAAATTAAACGGTTAAGCACTTTTAATGCGTTGTTGCTAACGTTTGTTTTAGAGATAGAATGTTTATTCCTTGGAATAATATGAGCTGTATCAATAGGACAGGAATGCGCTCTGTTTCTTTTTAATAGCTTTTTGATGAACTTAATGATTATACTTTCTCACACGTTGATTCAATACGAGCTAATTATAACTAAGCAAATTCATAAAGTGAATCATTTGTATTTAATAATATTGACTTTATAAACAATTACTGCAAGTTTCCCTCTTAATAAAGTTGTTTTTTAAATCAAAAATTGGATTAAGGCTACACTATAGGATTATACTGCAAATTAAAAAAGACACCCTGATTTTTACTAACTGCGAACTGTTAAGTTGATGGGGAAATTAAAGTTGAAAGGAGGGTTGGATGGAGTTTTTAGACATTACTGTCAGCTTAATTGTTTTAACCCTATTGGAAATTGTTTTAGGGATTGATAATCTGATTATTCTTTCTATTTTGACTGAAAAATTACCCGTTCATCAAAGAAAGAAAGCAAGAAGGTGGGGGCTTACTTTTTCCTGGGTTACTCGTTTGCTTTTACTGTCTTTAGCAGTAAATATGATTAAATTGATTAATCCTTTGGTAACAATTAGTGAGTTATCATTTTCAGCACGTGATTTTTTTCTTATACTTGGCGGAGTTTTTTTAATTTGGAAGGCTACAGATGAAATTCATCGGAATGTGACTGAAGATGCTGGAGAATCCACTAAGAACAAATTGATCACTTTTAAAGCATCCTTTAAAATAGTAGTTTTGCAGGTGGCATTGCTGGATATAATATTTTCTTTAGACAGTGTATTAACTGCTGTAGGAT
>NZ_JBAQZB010000057.1:0-6533 GCF_049790535.1 Legionella sp. | reverse complement strand
GACCAAAGCTTCATTCATTTGTATTTCATCAGGACCTTCTATTTCCATAATGAGTTCGCTTCCCTTATTGGCAGCAAGCATCATGACCCCCATAATGCTTTTACCATTAACGGTCTGTTTGTCTTTAATAAGCTCAATATTGCTTTGGTATCTTGCAGCAGTCGAAACAAATTTAGCTGACGCCCGCGCATGCAGACCCAACTTATTGATTATTGTAATTTTAGTTTTTATCATAATGCTCTGGAATGTATCATAAAAATAGGTAATAGGTATAGGATTTTACATTTATTTATGTTAGTTATTATTTAATTTTAAAAGCCATAAAAATTACCCAATGCTGTTTTTAGCTCGTAGTGACGGGTACGTGGAGGTCACAGAACTGTAAACAACGCAGAATACTATTGAGACTTGAAGTAATTGAGGGATTTTAGTCTCCTAAAGTTTCTTCTCTTCCCAGTAGCAGAAGAGAAGACTTTAGAGCGATAAAAAAGAGTTAAGATTCTTTAGATCATAATACCTGTTAAAACAAATTAGTGGTGACGAATTTTTTCTTTATGTTTGATCAATTGACGATCTAGTTTGTCCATTAGCATGTCAATTGCAGCATATAAATCTTCTGATTCTGCACTAGCATGTAACTCACCACCAGCAACGAATATGGTTGCTTCAGCAATTTGTCTTAATTTTTCCACGTCAAAAATAACATTAATTTTTGTGATGTGGTCAAAATGACGCTTAAGTTTGTCGAATTTGTCTTCGGTAAATGTTCGAAGGGAAGGGGTAACCTCCAATCGATGGCCAGTGATGTTGATTTGCATAATGAATCTCCTTTAGTTGCTTGGGCACTGTCTTGGTCAAATGTCAACAGTTATTAATTACGAATTTTTTTCGCTCGTTCGATGGAGCAATTCCCATTCCTTCACGATATTTTGCTACAGTTCTTCTAGCTACTTGAATGCCTTGCGTTTTCAACATGAGAGTGATTTTATTATCGCTTAAGGGTTTTGTTCTATTTTCTGCAGCAATTAATTTTTTTATCACTGCGCGTATTGCAGTGGATGAACATTCATCACCAGCCTGCGTATTTACATGGCTGGAGAAGAAATATTTTAGTTCAAAAACTCCCCGAGGAGTATGAATAAATTTTTGCGTAGTGACACGGGAAATAGTGGATTCATGCATGTTTAAAACAGAGGCAACATCATTAAGAATTAATGGCTTCATGGCCTCTTCTCCAAATTCCAAGAAGCTTTTTTGATATTCCATGATGCATATTGCTACTTTAAGTAGTGTTTCCTGACGACTTTGAAGGCTTTTTAAAAACCAACGTGCTTCTTGTAAGTTATTTTTTAAAAATTGATTGTCGATGCTGTTATCTGCTCGTTGAATAAGTGCGGCATATTGATTATTAATACTTAAATGAGGCAATATATTTTGATTCAGAAATACGTTCCAACGGTTATTTACTTTTTTAACCGTTAAATCAGGTATAATGTATTCTGTAATGTCTTGATGAATCATATTACCTGGTTTAGGATTTAATCCTTGAATAATTCGTAAGATCTCCTCAACTGTTTTCTCACTGATCTGATGATTTTTCATTAATTGCTTGTAATTATGTTGGCCAAGCAAGTCGATGTCTTCACTAATAATTTTTTTAGTATGTGCTAAATGAATTGTATCTAGAGGCAATTGTTCTAACTGAATCAGCAAAGTTTCAGTCAAGTTAGCAGAAGCACAGCCTACGGGATCAAATAATTGTAATCGGTGGCGTACAGCCTCTATTTCATCTAAATCAAGAGGATGCTGTTCACTAGTTAAACTCGCATGTAAATCAGCAAGAGGAATACTCAAAAAACCATCGTTATTGATTGCATCAATTAGTGTTGTAGCAATTACTCTATCTACATCACTCATAGGAGAGAGAGCAAGCTGCCATCTTAGGTGATCCTGTAAATTAGTTGTCGCACAATGAAAATTATCAAAATTATAATCACCATCATTAAAATGATGGCGATTATTTGAACTTTGGTATAGTTCAGACCACTGAAAGTCATCATTATGAGATACTGCTACATCACTGTGTATATCTTCTTTCTCTTCATGAGGGGTTACTTCAAGCATGGGATTTGATTCAACAATCAGTTGGATTTCTTGTTGAAGATCAATTGTTGATAATTGCAAGAGTCTAATTGCTTGTTGTAGTTGTGGAGTAAGCGTCAGATGTTGACCTATACTAAGCTGCAGTGATGGTTTCATGTAAATCCTCTTTGTTCCAACTGCTCTTATTATCAGTTTAAATGATTCGTAAAGATTATCTAGTATTATTCAGGTTAATTTATAGAAAAGGATAAAAAATCCTCAAATATTTTTTAAACGCAAACTTTGTTATCAAATTTATAAAACGTTAATACTGTTTTTTATACGATAATTTAATTAATTATCTAAATCCTTTATAGGATTGCTCACCTTTATCTTTATGGGATAAATTAGAGTCTTTTCCCGCATTTTGATTTTGAGTATTCATTTTGAACCTCCATTTAATAAATGCTTAAAACTCCATGCATGAAGTATTATTAAAAGTGGCAAATTTTGATCTCTTAATCAATTTATTAAACAGTTCGGGGTTACAATGAATTCACTTAAAAAATAAAATTAGTTTGATTTTAGAAAGAATTAGAGGAAAAAAAGAAATTTATTTTTTTCATTTCAAAGGATGCTGTAGAAGCAAGTCTAATTTTTTACCCGCTTGATTAGTACAAAAAGACCAGATAAGTAACAATTTTTATAAAAGTAGACGAATGGTTTCATAACGTTAGTTAATTGTTTAAGAAGTAAACGCTGAAGTTTGTCTCCAGCGTAAATATGACTGAATCATTAGAATAATTAAAGAATTATTTTACTTTTTTCTCTTTAAAAAGAACGTGCTTACGTACTTTGGGATCGTACATCATTAGCTCCATCTTCTCAGGATGGTTACGTGGATTTTTGGTAGTAGTTTTATAGTATCCAGTTCCTGCTGTGGATTCCATTTTCACTTTTACGTTGACAGCTGCCATGGTTTATCCCCCATTAAATTATATTTTATTGCCATTAGCTCTGATTTTATCCAGAACTGCTTTAATGCCTAATTTGTCAATGATACGCATGCCTTTAGTGCTGACGCGTAAGGAGACAAATCGATTTTCTTCTTCAACCCAGAAGCTATGGTTTTGAATATTGGGTAGAAAGCGTCTTCGTGTTTTATTATTAGCGTGCGACACTTTGTTGCCAGTCATGGGTCGCTTGCCAGTTACCTGACATACTCTAGACATTGTGATACTCCAAATTAGATATATTTACTGTTGTCTTTGTAAAATTCGGGGCAAAAAGCCGGATGTGAAATACAAGAGCGGTTTTATATCAAAAAAATGTAATAGTTGCAAGATTTTTATAGCAACATATAATCGCAACTTTTAAGTATTAGGTCAAGATAATGCATCGTAGAATAAAAAGTTACGTATTGCGTGCAGGAAGAGTAAGTAATCGGCAGCAGCAAGGATTAGATCTTTGGCTGAATGATTATGAACTGGTTATGACAGGTTTGCCCTGGGATTTGTCGAAAGAATTTGGGCGTATAGCCGCTACTGTAGTAGAAATCGGATTCGGTATGGGTACCTCTTTATTATCTATGGCGCAAAATAATCCCCAATTGAATTACATAGGTATTGAGGTTCACCAAGCAGGCGTAGGTAGTTTAGCCGCTGATTTGCATGATCAGGACCTGTCTAACGTACGTATTGTTGCTCATGATGCTGTAGAAACGTTTCGTACACAATTAGAAGATAATTCATTGGCTGGGGTCCAAATTTTTTTTCCTGATCCTTGGCATAAAAAACGTCATCATAAACGACGTTTGATTCAAACAGAATTTATTCAATTGTTGACAAAAAAAATTAAACCAGGTGGCTTTATTCATTGCGCTACTGATTGGTGGGAATATGCCGAACACATATTAGAAATTTTATCTGCTGAGCCCACACTTTATAATTCACACTCAGAGGGCGGGTACGTTCCTCGACCAGAATATCGACCGCTTACTAAGTTTGAACAAAGAGGGGAGCGATTAGGGCATGGAGTTTGGGATTTAATTTTCATAAAATCTTAATTTTGTGCTAAGAACACCGATCTTTGTGTATATTAATCTATAACCACTAATTAATAGGATTGCTGGAATTTATAACGGAAATAAATAAAGCACTTGAATCGGGACTAGAGGGATTTAAGAAAAAAATTTTGCATCAGGAAAAAAATAATTCACTACCTCCCGCATTAGTTATTGATCTTACGGAGTATATTGATTTTATCCTTGATAATACACGGGATAAAAATATAGGTGAGCCTTTGCATCAGGCAATTGCTAGTGGGAAAATACAGTTGGCGATTCATCTTTTAGAGCACAATAAAACAAAGAATATTTTTGCGAGATAAGAATGGGGTTACTCTGTTAGCTCTGGTTTTTGTTGCACAGGTTGCTCACTCATAATTTCTTCATAGTGTAAGGAGCTCAATTTGCATTTTTGACAATTGATATCACGAGTATCTACTTGCTTAAACTTAATATACCCCATAGAATTCTGGTTTTCTTAGAATAGACTTCCTTCGAAACTGGCTACGGTTGTGTTGCGAAGGAAGTCTAAATTGTTGGGAGAGTAATGAATGGGGTGGAACGAGCCAGATAAAGGCAAAGATCCTTGGAAAAACAAGAATCAGCCTCCAGATTTAGATGAAGCTCTTAAACGAATCAGTAACAAATTGAAGAAAATTCTTTTTGGTAGCAAGAGTAAACCAGGTAAGGAGTCGCCTTCCATTAGGTCCAATGGTAGTTTAGTGGCTGTCATGGTCATTCTATCTGCTTTTCTTCTGTGGGTGCTTTCTGGCATTTTCATTGTAGATCCAGCGGAACAGGCCATTATTCTTCGTTTTGGAAAATACGTAGAAACAGTAGGTCCTGGTCCACATTGGATACCTCGTATTATTTCTTCTAAAATTATCGTCAACGTTGATCGAGTATTAGATTATTCCTATTCAGCGCAAATGCTTACGCGTGATGAAAATTTAGTGGCTGTGTCTTTAGCAGTACAATACCGCATTGGTGATTTACAACAGTATTTGTTTAACGTAGCTAATCCTGAAGAAAGTTTGCAACAAGCAACTTCCAGTGCTTTAAGACAAGTTGTTGGGACGACTACGCTGGATCAGATTATTACGGAAGGACGCGAAGTTTGGGGAAATCAAGTTCAAGAAAATCTAATAAAAACGTTAGCTTTATATAAAACAGGTATTGTTATTATTAATGTATCACCGCAACCAGCGCGCGCGCCTGAAAGCGTACAAGATGCTTTTGATGATGCAATTAAAGCCCAGGAAGATGAAAAACGATTCAAAGAACAGGCTTATGCTTATGCTGCGAAGGTGGTCCCTATTGCTGAAGGTAAGGCCAGCCGTATTCAACAAGAAGCGGAAGCATTTTCACAGCAGGTTGTATTACGTGCTCAAGGGGAAGTATCTGAATTTCTAGCCTTACTTCCTCAGTATATTTCTGCTCCTGACATTACAGCAAAGCGTATGTATTTGGAGACTTTGCAAAAGGTATTCACCAAGAGTAATAAGATCATTGTTGATGGTAAGTCAGCTAATTTATTGTACTTGCCTTTGGATAAATTACTGCAAAATCAATGGGCTGATTTTCCAGCTGTCAAGAATAAGACTAAAGAAGATAATGAGGAAAACAATGATGTAAGTAGTTTAATCGATGGGCGAGATCTTACCAGACCAGTGTACCATCAAGGGAGAGATTAATAATGAAAAATATAAATAAAACCCTTGGGATTGTACTCTTTTTAGTATTTATATTGTTTATTATTAGTGTATTTACAGTGACCGAAGGACAACAAGGCATCATTTTGCGTTTAGGTCGTTTGGTTAATGAAACTGATACGGATAAGGTGAAGGTTTTTGGTCCTGGTTTGCATTTTAAAGTTCCCTTTATCGAAAATGTACGTATTTTTGATACACGTATTCAAACCATGGACATCAAGTCAACGCGTATTGTCACTAAAGAAAAGAAAGATGTAATGGTCGATTATTATGTAAAATGGCATATTACTAATTTAGCAAAATATTTCAAATCTACTGGTGGCAACGAATTTAAAGCGGAAACTTTGTTGGAACAGCAGTTAAATACTTTATTACGAGCCCAGTTTGGAAAACGCACTATTTCTGAAGTGGTTTCTGGTGGGCGTGATGATGTAATGGGCTTATTACGGTTAGCAGCTGAAAAACAAGCTGGTGAATTGGGGATTAATGTGGTTGATGTTCGCATTAAAGGAATAGAGCTTCCAGCCAATACCAGTAATGCAATTTATCAACGTATGCGTGCCGATATGCAAAAAATTGCCAACAGACACCGAGCAGACGGTCACGCTGCAGCAGAGGAAATACAGGCCAAAGCGGATGCAGATATAATGGTTTTGCTTGCTAAAACTCAAAGT
>NZ_JBAQZB010000056.1:0-2404 GCF_049790535.1 Legionella sp. | reverse complement strand
CAAATAAATGATTGCATTGGGTTCTGATGGTCTTAGTTGGTGATTTGGATAAGCTTGCATTTTGCTTAATCGACTTATGATACTCTTCAATTCTCCACCGTTTTTGGTAGACTTCATACATGCGGTCTGAGCTTGTCCCACTTTAATAGACACAGCTATGCGGCATTCTTAGATTGATTTTCAAATAATAGAGGAGCAACTGACTCAATAGCAGAATGTCGGGTTTTAATGTAATGAACCATCCCCCCACTAAGTTGGAATTTAATATAACCAGCTGAGTATTCGAATTTGGATAATTTGAAATTGGATGGGATTTTTCATGGTCTTAGATTGTAGTTCATGAACAAGTTAAAAGAAGTGATAGCGGTTCGATTTTCGCCTCCACCATATAACTATTTGATTTATAAAAAAATATTAATTTTCCCATATAAATCATACATATTTAACTTGATTTATCAAAAAAAAGACTTCATTATGTTTTTTTTCAGGACAGGGTATATTCCATGTAGTCAGAACGAGTGATTTTTGACTGCATCATTAAGCGGTGTTATGGATGCCTTTTGTGACCTGGTAGCTGGGAATAAGAATAAATTACTCATAAGGAGAATCAACCGATGATAGAATTGTTGATCGTAGTAAAAGAGTTTCTTGAGATTCTGCATTTATTGCGTGTGGGGTATGAAACTGGCCATGACGTAGTGCATGTTCTGAATCCGAAAAAGAAAGAGCAAGAAAAAATAGCGTATGATGCTGCAGACATTAACACGATTAAAACGATTAAAACGGATGCGGAAACGTATTTAACTCAGTTAACTGGGTGTGTTAATCATTTAGAAAATGCAAAAACTTATTTATTAAAAATTAAGCACGTCACCGAAGAGCTTCCTAATTTCCTCACTAATCCTCATCATTTATCCTCTAAATTAACCGAGTTCATGAGTCATTTACACTCTGCGAACCGACACAGTAATCAATTTTTATTAACGCTGACACCGCCGCCGCGGCAATGCTTGTATCGTGCGAACTCACTTGGTGGCGTTAATGCCATAGCGCGTTATAATAGTTCGTTAAACGAAATGAAACAATTTGTTGCGGACATAGACCAATTAAAACAAGAAATTAATGCGAAGTTTCAAGAGTTTTATGCGACTTTACCGACAAACGCTAATGCAGAAGCAATACGCGAAAGCATTCCTCAGTGTATCAACGGGTTTACGTCGCTAGAAACAATCCTGCCAACAGAACTCGCTACTATTTGTACCGAAATCGTCCAGAGCCATAAAGAATTTAAAGAACACTACCTAAAGGGGCAACCAGAGCCTTGGGAAAACGATCCGAATTGGTTTCCTCTACTGAGTAAAGAGGACCAACTGGAATGTGGACAGCGTATTTTTCTCCATGCGATGAATGAAACCAATTTTGGTGAGGATGAAAAATTACGGTTTGCTGAACTGTTTTTACGTAAACCCGTTTCAAAACAGCCCATCAAGCAGGTTGAAGTAGAACTTAAGGCGTACCAAATGGCGAGCATTTTACGCGATTGGCAAATCGACAAGTGCGAACAAATGATCGAGTTTCTCCAGCAGATACAGCAAGACAACCCCATTCCGAGCGACGATCCTGATGGGCTTTTGGCGTGGCTTACAACAAAAAGAAAAAAGCATAACTCAATTCATTTGCTTCAAGAAATCCTGGTTTCACCCTGTTGTTTGAGTACACGGAGCTTGGATGAGGTACTGAACATCCTTAAGGGACACACGACTCTAAGAGAAAAACCAGAGACTCTGATGCGCGAATATGAACACATTCATTGGGCTGCGGTTTGGGAAAAGAGTGATGCGTTAATCCAGTTTCCGAAATTTCAGACAGAAATTCTTCCTAGAACCCGCTTGCAGCCGGACGAACCATCCCCACTCAAGGTGGTTTCTTTAGTAATGCAAAAACTTGCCACAGCGCTTCATGCAGAAATTACGGAGTTAAAAGCGGTATTGCAAACGAATAAAATGTCTTATGACGATGAGATTGCTTTATGTGCAAGCAAAGAACAAAAAGCACTCAAAGACCAAAAAGAACAAGAACATAAATTGGGCGTTGCGCGGATTGAACGCGCTGCGACACGTATTCCTGCATGTACTTCTGCACGCAGCAGTTTATATCCTTATCTGTATAAGGCTGGAACGATTAATGAAGTGGAACAAAAGCGAAGAGTGCCCACTCCTGAAGATTTATTGCAGATAATCTACCAAGGAGTGAATCCAAATGAGGTGTGTTTCTGGAGCATTGAGTCCAATTCGCCACCGCAGCAATTGTTTCAGTATTTTCATCCGAATAAACCGAAGGATACGCGAATTAAGGCGTGGATTTATGCGCACACCACCTGTCAAGTGAATATGTTGTCTTTATT
>NZ_JBAQZB010000055.1:0-13382 GCF_049790535.1 Legionella sp. | reverse complement strand
CTCTACAAATTGATTTACATTTATTTTTTGCTCAAGTAACTTCTTTTTATTGGAAGTTAATTTCTCATAAATACTCCAAGCCTCCTCTGCTGCTTCAGAATAGCCTTTTTTAGACAATGCCTGATTTTTATTATGAAAATTGTTTAAAATTTGATCAAAATTTAGTTTATTTAGTAATAATTGAAATACTACTGCTTCTAACTTGAAATCTACATCCTTTAGAAAAAAATCAACCTGATCCAAAGCCTCTTTCCCAAGTACTGCATTTTTCTCTAATTCTAATTGTTCATTTTTTAGGTTATCTGGATTTACATAGTGCTCCACTATACCTAGTTCTGATAATAGTTTTTGTCTCTCTGCTGCTTTTTCTTCTTCTTCTATTTTTTTAGCCTCCGCTCTTTTTATTTCTTCTTTTACTCTCTTTATATCCTCTTCTTCTTTTTGAGCTTCTAGTGTTCTTTGAGCCGTTAAATTTTCTTGATTGATAATTTCTTTTGCAACTGATTTTAAGGTAGCAGTGCATTGTTCATTGGCATCAATAAATTTTGATACCACGTTTTTAATTTCGGGTTTATTCCTATTGTTTTTAATTAATTTTAACTCAGCTAACTCGACTGCATCTCCTTCTCCTTTGAACAAACACCTGAGTTTTAAAGCTTGCATTTGAAAAGGAGTTACTGTTTTTTTTGTTTTTATTAAAATTTCTCTTAATTCAAAAAGCTTGGACTGTTCCATTGAATCAACTAATTTCTGCAGATTTTCTGAAAAATCAACCTCTTCCAATTCCTTATTTTTTAGCTTTATCACTATATCGATTAATTTATTAATTAAAAAATCTTTTATTTCTTTCTCTTCCTTTTTTCTCTCCATTTCTTCAAAATATTTTTGAGATGATGTATTTGTATTCAGAGCCTTTAAATAAGAAGGTACTCCTTCGGCAGAGGGTGAAAATATTTTCAAATTCCCCGATGAGTTACTTTCTTCAATCTTTTTTTCTTCATTTTTTGATTTAAAAGCAACTCTCTCTTTTACTGCTTTTAACTTCTTTTCCATGTTTTCTTTTTTTTTACTTAGAGTGTTAATTTCCCCATGTTGTCTCTCCAATATTTGCTGATAAATGACTTGCTTTGCTTTTTCTGTTGCCGATTCAATGAATAAATCCTTAAACTTATTCTTCAATTGCTTTAATTGAGTTTCTTTAGCCATAATACTAACTTTATATGATCTTATTTCTTGTAATACTAACTCTTCTTTTGTCGATGAATCATTCTCACTGACTTTGGTTAATTTTCCCTTTCCTGTCGCAAATTTTTTTAACGTTTGTAAGTCAATCTGAGGAGTAAAAATTTTTGGTGCAAAAAGAGGTATGGGTGGAGGCGGCGATGACGAATTCCCAACCTGGAACGATTGCTGCGACAATAAAGATAAAAATTTATTTAGCCCAAGTTTGATTTCTTCTTGCAAGTGTTCAATTTCACACCTTTGATTATCAATTTCTTTTTTATTGTTTGTAATTTCCTTTTTAATTATTTTTAATTTTTCGATTTCCTTCTTTAATTTGGTTGTTATATTAGAAATGTGATTAGTTTCAACTTGTAAGTTACTTTGTTCTATTTTTAAATTTTTAAGATCATTTAATTGAGTTAGGTAAGTCTCATTTGTATTATTCATTGTATTTTTTAAAACACTAAAAATGGACTGATTAGTCATAAACATATTATTTACTCTCTTTTGAATATCAGAACTATCAAGATTTTTTTAGAACTGTGGAAACATTAAAAAAACTGAAAGTTTAAATAATGAGCATATGAAATTGTAAAACATATTCACATTTTTATCTATAGATATTCCTAAAAACTATAAATGAAATCAAAAGGCTACTCACGTTAAGCAACCTTTATTAACTAATTATTAACTATCTTTTGTTTGTTGTTTTTTTAAACAAAAGAAATGGAAACGGAGTTTGGAACGATTATCCTATCAGCCAAAATCATCATGTAATCACCATTGCTTTAGTATCAATGTTTGATAAACAGGTTAATCACTACCTAAGATCTGGGGAATTTAGATCAAAAGTAGGGGTTCACAGGGTATGTAAATTTCGTCGTTGCGAGCCTCGGCGAAGCAATCCAGAACAGAACTCTAGCGAAACATTGTTCTGGATTGCTTCACTTCGTTCGCAAAGACAACAGTTTTTCTACGTAATTTTAATAAATTACATACCCCGTGAACGCTATGTTCCGGGAAAAATCGAGTATCACGTTGGATTAGGAAGAAAGATATTGATAATATTCAAGAGATTGCACGCCACATTTGAAACAAGCGCTCTGACAATTTGCCTTTTTCTGACATTTGCCAATTACACCTTTACTGACCCACAGTTCAAGCATAGGCTGTAAAGCTGGAAAATCTAAATGAAATTCGCGCATTAATTGCTGAGTACTCACCACTCCCTCCCGGCAAATATAATCACGTAGGCGCACTAGCATTTTGCTTCCTTAACATTCGTTTACTGTATCGGCATACCCCAATAACTACCAATAACGCAATCAAAAAGATAATAATGCATGAAAAACTGTGCGGTGAATATTCAATATATTTCGCTGTTTGATAAAAACCAACTGCTACAGTATAGGCGACAATAAAGGACCAAATCACCGAGATCCACATAAATTTTTTATTCGCTTCCTGGCGAATCACCGCCATAGTAGAAACACAAGGCACATAGAGCAGAACAAAAAGTAGGTAAGCATAAGCACCAATGCGTCCATCAAAACGTTGAGCCATAATTCCATAAACTGATTGTGATACCGGATTATCGGCCGCACTAGCCAGTATTGGATTAACTAAAGCAGAACCCAACTGTGATAAATTTTGTGGAATAGACCATAAAGCAGCTTTGATTCCTCCCCAAAAATCAAAATGTGCTGCAGCAATTTCACCTATATGGCCAACTTGCGCGTAAAGTGAATTTAAAGTACCTACTACCACTTCTTTAGCGAGCATACCCGTCAGTAAACCAACTGTTGCCGGCCAGTTATCTTGATTAATACCCATGGGTGCAAATAAAGGAGTAATCCATTGTCCCATTAGAGCCAATAATGACTGAGAACTGTTCGAGTTAATTCCATCAGCAAATGTAATTGCATTCAGGCCACCTAAAATAACACAAACGGGACTAATTAATTTACCGGCACGTAATATAAAAATGCGCAATTTCATTAATGTTTCTTTAAATAAACGGCGCGAGGAAGGTCTATGATATGCAGGCAACTCTAAAATTAATGGGGAAGCATGGCCCTTTAAAGAGGATTTACGTAAAATGAAACCGGTTAACACCGCCATTATAATACCGACCAGATATAAAGAAAAAACTATATTTTGTCCACCGGAAGGAAAAAATGCCGCGACAAATACCGCATAAATCGCTAAACGCGCACTGCATGACATAAATGGACTCATCATTACTGTTAATAAACGGTCACGTTCTGAATCTAAAGTACGTGCTGCCATAATTGCTGGCACATTACACCCAAAACCAACAATCATTGGCACAAATGATTTGCCAGGCAAACCAAGAACCCGCATTGCTTTGTCAACTACAAAAGCAGCTCGAGCCATATAGCCTGAAGTTTCCAATAAAGATAAAAAGAAAAACATGGCAGCAATAACAGGAACAAAAGTTAACGTCGTATTAATTCCTCTACCAACTCCATGAGATATAAGAGCAATTAACCAGTTAGGTGCATGTATTTGCTGCATTAACCAGGCTGTTCCCTGCACAAAAATAGTCTCGGTACTGATATCAAAAAAATCTTGAAATGCTCCACCCACATTAATAGCAAATAAAAACATTAAGTACATCATGCCAAAAAAGATGGGTAATGCCCAAAAACGATGTAAAACAATACGATCCAACTTTGCAGTAAAATGTTCACTGGCATCACTGCCTTTTTGTTGTACTGCACTCACTAATTCATGAATTCGTTGATAACGTGCATCTGCCAGTAAAACATCTAGGCCTAATTCGCTATTATCGAATGAGGACAAATCCAGTTTAATGGATTCACCAACTTCCAAGGTATCTCCTTCAACAATTCGGCGCGAATAGTAATAAGCCATTGTCTGATTATAACCTTCGTTCATTAAACTTTTTTCTATCGTCATTAATACTTTCTGTACTAGATTAGGTAAAGGAAAAGTCCAGGGTGAAAGAACTGGCGGTAACGCAATCATTGCTTCGCTAAGTAAAGAAATTCCTATATTTTTGTGTGCTTGAATTGGAATGACCGGACAGCCTAAAACACGTGATAAAGCATCGACATCAATGGAAATACCACGTTGCTGAGCGACATCCATCATATTCAACGCAACAAGTACCGGCTTGCCCAATTCTAAAATTTGACTGGTTAAATACAGATGTCGCTCTAGATGGCAAGCATCAATCACATTAATAATGAAATCTGTCTGCATGGTAGCCAAAGAGTGTGCTGCGATTTGCTCATCCTGACTTACACCGTCAGAATGAGCTACTAAAGAATATAATCCAGGTAAGTCTGTAAGACTAATTAATTGTTTCCCCAAAGAAAACTTACCTGTTTTTTTTTCAACCGTGACCCCAGGCCAATTTCCAACGCGTTGATTATCACCAGTTAAGGCATTAAATAAAGTAGTTTTACCGCAATTGGGATTACCTATCAATAAAACATGGGTCATACGCGCTCCAAAACCAATTGACTTGCTTCTTCTTTTCGCAAAGTCAAAGAAGTTCCTCTGACTTCAATTTGAATTGGACATCCTAAAGGAGCAACTCGTACCAGTAAAAATTCGACACCACAAGTTACTCCTAAAGACAAAAGTCTGCGCCGATATCGGACATCAGTGGTACCGAAACTGATTAACCGTGCTCTGTTGCCTTGAACTAACTCGGTAATTCTCATGTGTTAATAATAAACATAGTGAAATAGGTAGAGTTTAACACAAATGATATCGAGAATCATTCTCAATGAAGAAAAAAATTACACATTTTAAGAATACCCTGAACAGCTTAGGTCAGATGATCTATAGCTTTTGCGACTGTCGTTTTGGATGTCGAATTAAATAATCTACTGATTGCATCTCGATTAAACGGCTTAATGTGCGCTTAAACATCTCCACCATTTCGCCTTTCACGTACAGCTTTTCAACTGCAACGGCTGCGGAAATAATAATATTAATTCCGCGATCATACATCACATCAATAAAATGAATCAGCATAATGGTTTGTAACGTGTGATTCTCTGTCAACACCGGAACATCGCTTACAAAAATAGTATCATATTTATCTGCAATTTCTAAATAATCCAATTGACTACGGGGCAGATTACACAAAACATCAAAAGCAAACCAAATCGATGCACCCCCGCATTTTAAATAGGGAATCTCACGATGTTGGATGTTAATAAAACCATGCTCTTTAAATTCACTAACCAATTGCACAAATTGGCGTTCCATAATCTGTTTTGTTTGTTCATTCAAAGGAAATAAATAAGCATCCACTAACGGCTTTCGTCCTATCCGATAATCTTTTTGTTCATTCAAATTCAACACGTCACAATTTTTATTTATAGCAGCAATTACAGGCAAGAAACGTTCACGATGTACCCCATTCTTATATAAATCATCCGGTAGAATATTCGAAGAACTAACTAAAATAACACCATGGCCAATTAAAGCAGGCACAAGTTCTGCTAGAATCATGGCGTAAGCCACATCATGTACGAAAAATTCATCAAAACAAAGTACACGAATCGACTTTGCTAATCTTTTAGCAATTTGTTGTAAAGGATCTTTTTGTCCCTGCAAATTTCTTAATTGCGCATCAATTTGCTGCATAAAATGATGAAAATGAAAGCGCGCCTTCTTACGCTCTTGAATATGTTCATAAAATAAATCTACCAAATAAGTTTTACCAACACCTACTGGCCCATAAATATATAGACCTTTAATCGGTGTTTTCCAAACACGAGAAAACCATAATGAATTTACTTTTTTTAAATCATTAACAAGCCGCTCCATCCGTATCAATAGTTCTCGCTGCAATGGATCATCGTCGATTTCACCACGATGAATTGCGGCGTCATAGTAAGAAATTAACATCATTTAGAGATAACCTGGGCAACTATATACTCACTAAGTTTCGTTTTAAGCTCTATTAATTTTCCATGAAAAAAATGAGTAGTCTGCGCAAAACGAATCACGGGAATTTCTGGTTGCGATTGTTTGGCAAAAGCAAAAACAAGTTCTGGAGGAACCACCTCATCTTCGTCACCCTGTATAATTAACCAAGGATGAGGTGCTGGATTAAATTCCTTATAATTATAATGATGCAAAGCAGGCGCAATCGTGAGTAATAAACTGTGTGCACATTGGGAGGCAGCACGATAAGCCACAAAAGAACCAAAAGAAAAGCCTGCAAAAATAATCTTTGCTTGAGGCTGACCTCTTTGCCAATCATGAACTAAAGAAAGCATATCCTCACTTTCACCAATTCCAGCATCATAAATACCTGCAGATTGACCAACTCCACGAAAATTAAAGCGTAGCGAAGGAATACCCAAATCTTTAAAAGTACGTGCCATAGTAGTTACCACTTTATTGGTCATAGTACCACCTTGCAATGAATGTGGATGACCTAAAAATGCAGCATATTCACTATTAGTAGCTTCAGGGACAGTTAAAACAGCCTCCAATTGGCCTGCTAAACCTTGTAAAACCAAAGGATGCTCACCTGGAATAGCTAATTTATCAGTAAGTTGCATAGAAAACCTGTGGTTATAAAGAACATAAATGATAACTCAGAATCAAAGATGAATATACCTTTTAGGTTTCTGTGAGTAGTTTAACCCTGGGAAGAAGTCACTACTAAAACGGCTTCTCAATTACCTGCATTTGCACTATGATATTCATGCAATTACTTTTAAATAATATGAATGCGTTGACCATTAAAAATAGCAGCGACTTTTATATTTTAATTTTTATATTCTAATTTTGGAGGACTTGATCCATGCGACAGGTACCTGTAGTACATTGTATTTTTCTTGATATGCACTTCAACTTCCTGAGGAGTGCTGAATGAAAATTCAAGACTTTCTGCATAAAAAACAACAGCAGCAAAAAATTGCAATGCTGACTTGCTATGACTACCCTTCTGCCTGCACCATTGCTGAATCCAATATTGATTGTGTTCTCGTTGGTGATTCCGTGGCCATGGCTGTTCATGGGCACGATAATACAATTATGGCTACGATGGAGATGATGATACTTCATACGCAAGCTGTGGCTCGAGGTTTAAAACAGCAATTTCTCATCACCGACTTACCTTTTTTAAGCCATAAAATTTCTTTAGCGCAAACCATTAAAAATGTTGCCAATATATTACGTGCTGGAGCACGTGCAGTAAAAATTGAAGGCGGAGATCAAAATACCTGTCAAACCATTTCTTATTTGGTGAGTGCTGGTATTCCTGTGATGGGACATATTGGCTTAACACCTCAATCAATTCATCAATTGGGTGGTTTTAAAGTACAAGGAAAGAATCACAAACAAGCAGACTTATTAATGCAACAAGCTTTTAATTTAGAGCAGGCAGGCTGTTTTGCCTTAGTCATTGAATGCGTACCACAACAATTGGCCCAAACCCTCACGAATGCCTTGAGCATACCTACCATAGGAATTGGGGCTGGTGCCCATACTGACGGTCAAGTTCTTGTATGGCATGATCTGTTAGGATTGCAAACAAGTTTCAATCCCAAATTTGTAAAGAGATACGCTCAAGGAAAAGAACTGATTCTCGATGCAATAAATAATTACGTACAGCAAGTTCAGCAAATAAGCTTTCCTTCACTAGAACATTCATTTAATTGATATTAGGAGTAAATTGTGCGTGTGTTTCATAATCTTAATGAATGGATAAGTTTTCGTAAAAACTTATCCACTGAATTAACTATTGGCTTTGCGCCCACTATGGGTAATTTACACGCTGGTCATGCTTCTTTATTTTTAGCCAGTCAAAAAGAAAATAAATACACCGTTTCCAGCTTATTCGTCAACCCAACTCAATTTAATCAAGTAGATGACTTTAAGCTTTATCCACGTACCTTAGAAGCAGATTTACAGCTTATGGAAGAATCCGGGGTTGATTTTTGTATTTTGCCTAATGAACAAGCCATCTATCATGATCACTATAATTATCAAGTAATGGAACAGCAACTGTGTCAACTTATGGAAGGAAAACATCGCCCAGGCCATTTTAATGGTGTCTTAACTGTGGTAATGAAGTTACTTAATTTAGTAAAGGCAAATCGAGCTTATTTTGGGGAAAAAGATTACCAACAATATCTACTCATTCGTGAAATGACTAAAGCATTTTTTATGGATGTAGAAATAATAGCTTGCCCTACAATTTATGAACCTAGTGGTTTGGCATACAGTTCACGTAATAACCGACTGAACAAAGAGCAAAAAGCATTAGCGGAAGTATTTGCTGGAATATTTCAGCAAAAAGAAAAGACCTGCGCGCAAATTCAAGAAGAATTATCGGCTAAAAATATTCAGATAGACTATATTGAAGAATACGCAAATCGTCGCTTTGCCGCCGTATACATCGGTGAAATTCGTTTGATTAATAATTATTGTCTTTCAAGTATTAAGGCTAACTCATGATATCGAGGCAGGTCTTTATTAAATTAGGGGATAGTGTGTAGTAGTTCAATTATTAAGGTTAACTTATCAAACATCCGAACTAACATCCGCAAAAGCTTCGGAGCACAAAAATAAAAACAAAAATAAATATTTGATCATAATATTATCCTTATTAAATTTATTTTAAGATAATAACTCTGGGATAGCAGGCGGCTTAGTAACTGCTCCAGCAACAACTCTTTGAGAGACTTGATAATGCGCTGTTTGAAATACGGTTGATTGTGCGGGAATACCAGCCCAATTTGTATTTTCTGGCAGACATTCTCCTTTCATTAATAAGGAAAGACTTCCCAAAGTAGAATTACTTTCCATTAAGGTATTGTAAAGAACAATCGAACCAATACCAATATTACAGCCCGAATTGATTGTTACCGTAGAAACTTTAAATATTCTGTCTTCATAAAGATGAGTTTGAATTATCGTTTCTGCGTTAATGCTGACATCGTCACCAATGGTGATTAAATCAAACTCTGAAAACTCTGCGCTATTAGTGAAAATTCGCTTTCCAGCCTTAGTTCCTAAACAACGTGGTATTAATAGAGCAAAGGGTGTACCCAAAACTTTATTAGTAAAATGTGGGTTGGTATAATAATTATAGGTATATTCAATTACATCATTTTTCCAAATAAAAGAATCCCAAAGTGGTTTGGTTATTGGTTTCAATTTACCAAGCATAAGCCATTTTAAACCTATTAATATCCCTATCATGCACAGGGTAAAGAAGAGCTCTGAAACAGGCAATAGAAGTACTATAAGAGGCCAGGAAAAGTTATTTAGCATGAAATCCAATAAGTAAAGCATGTTAAATAAAACAACCAAAGAAAAAGTAGTGGGAATAATAATTCTTAGAAATTCAATTACCAAACGAGTAAAATACAATTTTTTTGACGGATAAAATGTATCTTTATCCGAAAAACCCGTAAATAATTCTCGTTTTGGCAAATAAACAGCTGGCGAACCTAGCCAAGCAGAATTAGCCTCCGTTGCTTTATCTCCTGAAGGAGTTATAGAAAGACATCCTAGTAAAACTTCGTCACCGAGCGCCTTACCTGAAGATAACAAACTCACATTGCCAACAAATCCTCTGCAGCCAATAGTCACTGGTGCAAAAGTAACCGTTCCTTGATGCACATTGGGCCACGCTAAAGCAACAGAACTAGCAGTAAAGCCACCTTCCTTAATAGTTACCAGATCAGGAATAATATGAGGTGTTTCCCCCATTTCCACACCTTTACCCAATTTAGCACCTAGAAGTCGCCAAAAGGCAGGCATAAATAATGTATCCGCCATAATCGAAACTTCATCGCTATCCAACATTTTCACAATAATCCAATGTCGCAGATAATAGAAACTTTTTAATGGATACTGACCAGGTTTTATTTTATTCATAATTATCTTTTTGCAAACTGCAATACACAGATAATATAAACTTAAAAAAAGAATGGCTCCTAAAGGTATGGCAAAAAACATAGTCGTAAAATAACGACTTTGGTCATAATAATAGGAAACTAAAGAAACACCGGGAATAAAGCATAGGTAAAACATAATCATTACAAACACAATGCCTAAATAGTGCAACATACCAAACAGCATATTTTCCAGCATTGTAGATTCTTTTACTTCACTTTTTTTTCTAGTAATGTGATCTATAGGAAGAGTGCCAGGCAATGCTGGGGAACCTGAAAAATAGGCATTTTGAGGAATGAAGCCTTGCTCTGGCAACATCGACATCTCATCCAGAACCGCATCGTTCTCAATGACACTATTTAAACCGACAACCGCTCGAGCACCTAAGTAACAATTAGCACCAATATCTATTGAGCCAATCTTTAACCAACCATCCTCAACTATGTATCCATAAAGTCGACTGTCAGCTCCAATAGAAGTATTGTCACCAATACTTAATAAATCTGGAGTTGCCATCTGGATAGAACCTAAATAACAATTTTTACCTATATTGGCACCCAACAAACGATAATAAATATTGGCTAAGGGAGTTCCAACTAAAAATTTACCTAAAAATAGGTTGTTTTGCAGTCTTTGTATCAACCACCAGCGATAATAAAACCATCCCCAAAGTGGATATTCTCCCGGTTGTACACGTCCTAACAGTATCCATTTCATTCCTACAGTAAACATAAGAGAAATAATAGGTAATGATAAAAACAATGCTAAAAAAGCGAATTGTGTTTCTTTGGAGATAATTGAATAGGCAGAAGTAATCCAGCTATAACATAAAACCACTGCTAACAGTTGCATCGTTCCTACCGCATATTGCAATAAACAACCGAAAAACTGTCCCACACCACATAAATAATAGTTCCATTGCTTCACTCGAAATTTCTTGCGTACCTGTTCTTCTGCCGCAGGTGAATTCGAATTAGAAAATTTTTGATCTAATTGCTCAATGGTAGGATTTTTGTATAAATCCAGAATTGATATGTTTTTTAATGCAGGTATTTTACGTAAATTAGAAATCGTTTTAGCAGCCAACAAAGAATGGCCACCTAAATCATAAAAAAAGTCGGCATCTACTGAAATTTGGGGGTAATCCAACACTTTTTCCCAAACATGCGCAATTTCTTTAGCTAATTCTGACTTTGGTTCATTATATATTTTTTCTGTTTTAAGCAAAATTAGTTGTGATAATTCTTTACGATTTACTTTACCACTCGATAAAACCGGAAACGAATCTAAAACCTCCAGAGAAGAGGGAATCATATAATCAGGTAAATTTTCTTTTAAAAAATCTTTTAAATCATTTAAATCAACACGAATATTTTTATCAAGCAGCAAATAAGCAAGCAACATAGGTTGGTCCGAATTTTGCAAAGAAACCACCACTTGTTTAATACCTGAAAACTTCATAATAACGGTTTCAATTTCATTCAGTTCAATGCGAAATCCACGTAATTTAATCTGATCATCAATCCGTCCACAAAAACGCAAATCTCCATTTTCCGTACGTGAAACTAAATCGCCAGTCCGGTACAAACGCTGATTTTTATTTGCAGGATTAATGATAAATTTCTCAGTCGTGCTTTCTGGCTGGTTTGTATAGCCCCAGGCCAAGGCCAGTCCACCAATACATAATTCGCCTTCTTCACCCTCAGCTACTTCCTGGAGATGTTCATTAACAATAAATAGTTCATAACCAGGAAGAGGTTTTCCGATACTGACTTCTTTTCCAGGATGGCATTCAGCATAGGTGGTAATCACTGTTGCTTCAGTAGGACCATAGGTATTAATAATGCGTAAACCTTCTCTGCTCCAACGCGTAACTAAACTAGCAGAACAGGCTTCACCTCCCAAGATTAGTAACCGCAAGTCAGGTAATTGCCCCTCTAATGTAGACAATAAAGTAGGAACTGTCGAAAAAACAGTCACTTGATGTTGTTTTAAAAAAGAGATTAAACCTAAACCTGAGCGGATTTCTTTAGCCGTACAGACAATCAATGCCGCACCATTCGCAAATGCCATCCAAATCTCTTCCAGAGAAGCATCAAAAGCTAAAGAAAATCCATGGTAGACTCGATCATTGCTGCTCATCTCATAAAGCATTTTTGCTTCTTTTACATAATGGCAAATACTACGGTGGGGAATCTCTACCCCTTTGGGTTTTCCTGTGGAACCTGAAGTATAAATGATGTAACACAAAGTATTAGAATCGTGTTCATTTGAAGCATAAACCAATCGTTTTGTAGAGTACTGAGAAATTTCTTCGCTCAATGCATCGATAGCAAAAACCTTCGGCCATGCCAGCTTTTTTTGTAACAATTGAATGGATGAAGTTAAAATTGCATCAAAGGTAAGATCGGAAAAAATATAATTAATCCGCTCATCAGGATAATCTACTTCGATAGGAACATAGGCAGCTCCTAGCTTAAGCGTAGCTAAAATAGCAACATAGCACTCTACAGATCGCTCTAGAAGAATTCCTACCTTACTGCCTTTTACTATCTTATTATCATGAAGATAATGAGCTAACTGGTTTGCACGATATTCTAATTCTTGATATGAAATGAAAGCATTATCACAAATTAATGCAATATTACTGGAATAGCTATCTACCGATCGCTCAAAAAAATGATGCAACTGTAGAGTGTTATCACCGGATGACAAACTCAAATTGACTAGCTCCTGCTAAGTACACTACTTTCCCTACATTCAATTGATTTTATTGCTTATTTAGAAACACTTCATATTTAAATATATTATATTTAACATCAATAGTAAAAGGCTTATGAAAAAAAACACTGAAGTAAGATTAAAAAAGCAAATACCCTTTTAACTGATTAAAAAAAAGATAACAAAAATTAGACTTAAAATAATTATTAAGGGGCTAATTTTTTGCCAAGTTACCAGTTTCAGCAGGCAATAAAGAATAATTCCTCCACCGATACCATTAGCAATAGACGAGGTGAAAGGAATCAACATAATGATTACCATGCAAGGTGCCGTTTCACTGATATTGCGTAAGTTCATGGCAGTTAAATGGTTCATCATACAACAAGCCACATAAAGTAATGCCGGGCCTACAGCAAAAATTGGGATCATTTTTGCAAGAGGAAAAAAGAAGAGCATTAACATAAATCCCAAAGCTATGACCAGAGCAGTTAATCCTGTTCGCCCTCCTGCTT